>NZ_CZPZ01000031.1 GCF_001458775.1 Candidatus Nitrospira nitrificans | reverse complement strand
CTGCTGGATCGAGATCGGCCAGCCCGGCGAGAAAACCTTGCGTCAGGCCTGCGGCCGCTCCGAACAGGTCATCGTCTATGCCTATGGAGCCCGCAGCGCCGAAGTCTGGTGGGAAAGCCAAAGCCCGGCGCTCGATCGGCTGAAGAACCTCACGGTGACGCTGCTCCCGATGGAAAGCGTTCGTGCTTTGGCTGCAATGGCAAAACCAGCTATGCAGTTACAATGGACAATCCAGGACGGGCATATCTGGATTGCAGATGGGGCGCAGACCCTCCACCTTGAATTACAGCGCTTGAAGAGCTGACAACACGAGCGCCTTGTGCCGGAGATGGACTAGAAGATGAGCATCTGCAACAGATTGGAGTCCAAGACTTGAGTAACGTATGGCAACAGCCAGACAAGGCATCAGCGCCATGTATCAGTTATGCGATACACCTCCCAGATCCATAGGCCGCCACCTCGCTTGACGGACCCGTTGCTTACCGCGTAGCATACACCCACGGGATTCAGCAGGCTGACTATCTTATATTCCTCTCCTATTCAGCCTATTCTCGATGCGATCGGTCCCTCGGTCTTCACGTCCCAACGCTAAGTGACACGCCGTACAGCACCAGACGCCGCCATTACACAAGAGGAGTCGCCGATGACTACCAACAGACCGATTACCGACCGTATCATGGCCATGCTCAAAGACTCGCCGGAGTGTGACTTCGACCTCTTCGTGACACAATGTCCCGAGCTCACCTGGAACGACCTCTTTCAGGAGGTGGGGCGTTTGAGCCGGGCCGGGCAGGTCACTATTACACGGGGGGTCGGCGTATTCACTGTCAAATTGGCCTCGGTGAAATAGCGCCGAGTTCTACCGCATCAGAGTGACGCCTCAACAAGAAGTGCCTCGCGCGCAGGCAGAAACCATTCTCGGGCGATGTCCGGCGGGAAGAGTAACGAGATGAATGGAAAGAAACCTACCGGCCTTGCTGGAGATGGACGATGGTCCCGTTTTCGCCGCTCGCCCACCCATGCATGGCATCGGAAAAACTGAGGCCGAAGAGCGAGGACAAGGCGATCGATGTCCCCTCGCTCCAGGTGAGGCCTGCGTCGGTCGTCCGATAGAGCATCCCTCGCTCGCCGACAATCCAGCCTTCTTGCGGGCTGGTGAAACGCACCTTCAGCAAATCCGTGAGCCTCGTACACGTCGTTCCGCAGGGTAAGGTCTGGTCAACCCATTTGGCGCCACGGTCCGTCGTCTGAAACAAAGCCCCCGCATTCCCCACCGCCCAGCCGGTCATGGAATCGGTGAAAAAGACATCGAACAATGTCACCGCGTTCTGCGTTTCTTGCAGAGTCCAGGTGGCGCCTCCATCGTCCGTCGAAAGGACGGTTCCCAGGGCTCCGACGATCGTACCCTTCCGGTCATCGAGAAAGTGCGCCGCATAGAGCGTCGCGGTCGTGCCGCTCGCCTGTTCCATCCAATGCTGGCCGCCATTCGTGGTATGAAGGATCGTGCCGGCGCCTCCGACCACCCATCCGACATCCGGAGACGTGAAATAGACCCCGTACAGTGCCTGCTGAGTATCCAAACGTTGTGGAAGCCAGGACTCTCCCCCATTTGTCGTGCGACTCAGAAATCCCCCGGCCCCCGTCACCCATCCTTTCGAGGAGTCGGCAAAAAATACGGACGTTAACAACGTAGACGTTCCGCTCACCACCCGTTTCCATTTCTTCCCGCCATCGGTGGTTTTCAGGATGGTGCCTCCCGTTCCTACCACCCATCCATTCTGGGGTGAACGAAACTGAATACTCATCAAGGTTGATTTGGTGTGACTCGCCTGGGTGGCGGCGAAATTATGGGTGTCTGCGCTCCCAGCTGATCGAGGAAGCAGAACCATCATACCGAGCAGGAGAACGAGCGGCGCGACACTGTTCCGACGATGAGCGCGACCGAGAGGAAACCATGCCGGCATTATTGATTGGTGCTCGCGTCAGGCCTGTTGTTATCCCAGTAGCTTGAATCGGGAAGCCCTTTTGCTTCGATGGTGAACGGTCCGGCTTCAAGCGTAACCCACTTCTTCGGCGAACAACACGTGCCATCAAGAAGCAGATCCCATGATCCTCGACGCACGACCAAGGGGCCGGTCGCCAGATTGTCAAAAAACTCACCCTTCTTCCCGATTCCATAGAGGTTACGGTGCGGGACCTTCACGATGATCTCCTCATCGGTCCACGATTGAACCAGCGCGGCGGCTCCGTTAAACAACACTTCCGTCCGCGACACGTTGGAGACGACATTCTGACTTTCCCCTGGTTCGTTGATTTCAATATCGGTTCGCCGCTTGTAGGCTTTCTGATTCAATTCTAAATCGGCATGTTCAGCGGTCTTGAGAAACGTTCCGAATCCCCGGCCTTTAATCGTCACCGTGGCATCCAACCCAGCGCTCTGGGGCGCATACGATTCAATGACCGGCGTGACAAGCGTGAAGTCCCCGGCCTCGATGGCGAGGGTCCCCCGTTCGGCGCAACAGAGTCCGTTCATATCCGGGCTGTTTGCGCTCCGATACACCACCACCTTGCCGCTTTTCGCGCTGAACGGCACCCAGACATCGATTCGGTCGTCGTTCCAACGATAGAGCACCGCCGGCACCCCGCCGATTTCGACTCGATTCTCACCGGCATTGAAATCCATGAAGTTGTAGGGCGTCGACCCGCTCTCCGAGTAAAACCCAAAGTGCTCACCGTTGATGCGCAGCAACGTCCCGATGGGCGCGCTGGCGGGACTCATGGAAATGACGCGAGGAACATGAACGGTAAACTGTGCGAGCACCCGTTCCCGTCCTTGACGTTTCAGCACAAGCGGACCCGACTCCGCACCGAGCGGGACGTGGAAGACAATGACATCGTCTTTCCATTGCGCGATGGTCACCGGCCGTCCCCCGAGGAGAACCGCATCATCCATCAGCTCTTTGGCATTCCCGAACCCCTGGCCGAACAAGACCACTTTCGTGCCTACCGGTCCACTGACCGGATCCACTCGAATGGACGGAATCAGCGCCAGCGGAACGGCATTGCTCACGACATACTCGACCGGAGCACAGCAGGATCCGTCCGGGAGCGGATCGGAAGAGGCCAGTCGAACCACGACATCCCCGCTCACCGCGTTCGTCGGAATTTCAAGCTCAATCTTGTCGTCCTTCCAGCGCGTGGGACGCACCAGCACCCCGCCGACCAGCACGTCATTGACACCGAACATGGTGTTCGGGTCGCGCGCGCCCGCCGAGAGCCCGAAATGATGACCGGTGATCTGAAGCGTCGTTCCTCGTTCCGCTTCCGTCGGCGTGATGGTCTCAATCCACGGCATCGCAAGGTTCAAAAATCCGGCGAGCAATTTCTTCTTTCCGATCAGCACTTCGACAAACCCGCTGGTCGCCTTGAAGGGAACCTTGATCTCGATCACACCCGGGTCCCATCGCTGGACCAACGCCGATACCCCATTCACGGTGACTCGGTTGAACTGAGTCGACTTAAACGCTCCAAACCCTTTCCCGCTCAGGACCAATGTCGCGCCAGGGGTCACGGACCGGGCGGACAGTTCAATGCCCGTCCTCCCGGCGTGCGCGAGAGAGATCATTCCCCCACAGAGGACGACAAGCGAGAAACAAACGGCTGTGATGATGACTCTATTCATGGATGGCCTATCGGAAAGGAAAGAAACAAGCTGGGGACCGCGTCAACGACATAACCGACTTTAACAAGCGATTTTTTTCAGAGTCAAGTGCGCGAAGCAGGTCAAAACAGACTGGTACTACTTTTCCGCACCGGCATCAATCACCTCACGGCTCGCCGAGCACGATCCTCACGGAGCAAGTCAGCACAGTCGCTGACGCCAGCCCCACTTCCTCAACCGCTTGCACGAGGCCGACCGAGAAGATTCTGGAATAAACACACCCGGCTCCTGGCTCAATCAGAGGTGGGCAGCGGGACGATGGAATCCGCCATTGCGGAAGATGCACCGACGGCCTGGCCTCGCTGATCTTTGATATAGACGCTGCCTTTCAAGGCCTTGGCTCGTTTCTTCAATTCCGAGGCGATCCTGCTGACATCGCCGGGATGGGCGATAGGAGACCACTCATTGGTGACGACGGCGATCGAAAGACTCATGATCGGAAACTGCTCTTTATTGCCTCGGCGATCCACGGAATCGATGTAGCCCTTGAGGCGATCTTCGCGATCGTAGAAGTCCGGAATCACAAGATCAAATCGTTTGATGACGGTCCGGCAGATCGCGTCGATGGCATGTGGCCGGCTCATGAAGACGAAATCGTCTCCCCCGACATGGCCGACAAACCCTTCCGGGCCGGCCAGTTCTCCCACCACCGTCGTGAGGATGCGGCAGGCCACGATGAGCACTTCGTCTCCACGTCCATAGCCGTAACGATCGTTGAAGGACTTAAAATTGTCGATGTCGACGTAGGCGAGCGCGAAGGGCTGCTTGCTGTGAATCCTGGAGGTAGTCTCAAACAGGATCGTGGTGTTGCCGGGAAGACGGGTGAGAGGATTCGCATCGAGCGAACGGGTCGACCGGCTCAAGCAGAGGCGTATACGATGCACGACGTCTTCCGCCCGATAGGGAATGGTGATGAAATCGTCCACCCCCAATGAACCCCAGTCAATGTCGTTGAGTCGACTATCCCGTACGAAGACCATGAGAGGCAGGCGTCCCAGAAAGGCATCGAGCTTGAGGTCTCTTGTGAGCGTTTCCACTGAATGGCCCCCGGTTCCTTCAGCGGCCAGGATGAGGCAGGGCGGATCATGGACGAGTTCATGCAGCGCGAGATCCGGTAGATTGCCCTCCACCACCTGAAAACCGGCTTTCTCCAATACCGGGGTCAACGTCAGGGCAGAAGTCAGCTCGTTGTGGAGAAGCAGAATTCTCCGGCCTGCCGTGGAGCGGTTCATAGATAGTCGTCAATGGTCGCGAACTCGTTCGAAGCCTTGTCGATACATTCCTTCAATCGGTGCTCATCCAGCCCGACCATGTCCCAAGCCGCCCTCGACAGAGGGGGAATGATGTCATCTCCCGGGTTTCCACAGGCCAGCCCTTTGACCAGAATATCGGCCACATGGACGATAGCCGTGTGCAGCACGGCTTCCTTAGCGAGGGTCGGATCATGGTGGTAGAGGATCGGCTCCCGGAGTGTAACCGGCAAATGCCACGCGTTCGCCAGGCAGCCGCCGATATCCGCATGAGAGAGGCCCGTCAGCTCCCGCTCCACGTCGAAGAGTCGGCGATCACCGCCGGTTTTCAGAGCATCTTTGATGCTGTTTCCCACATCCGGCCATTTGACGTAGAGCACGACTTTCCCGATGTCATGAAGCAGGCCTGACACGAAAAGTTCTTCGGGATTCTTGATCTCCAGCCTGGTGGCCAGGAGATTGGCGGTAACGGCGACGCCCAGAGAATGTCGCCACAACTGATCCATGCCGGCCTCTTTCATGATGCTGAGGGCCGAGGCACAGAGCGTCAGCCCCTTGACGACATTAAAGCCCAGCACGATCACGGCGTGGGTGACTGAGCCGATGCGGGAGGGGAACCCGTAAAACGGTGAGTTGGCGAGCCTGAGAACTTTCGCCGCGAGCACTTGATCCTTTTCGATGATTGAGCCGATCTCCTCAGTCGAGACGGTTGGACGACCGATCATGGCGGCAAGCCGCTGCACGACATGAGGGAGCGTGGGAAGGTCTCCGAGCTTCTCGATCCGATTGCGCAGATCTGTCGGATTGAAGGCGCTCATGTTGCCCGAGACTCCTCGGTCACGGAGGCCATGCCATGGGTGGCACGCACATGCGTGCGGAGAGTCCGGAGGATCAGTTGCTGAATGGGATCTTGAGCGACCTTCCGGAACCGGTGCTCAAGTTCGGCTTCCAGTTCCGCCAGGGTTTTTCCGCCTGAGTCCAGGGCATCGCCCTCCACATACACTGAAGCCAACTCCATCTGCCGAAGCCGTTCGATGATGGCTGCATCCAATATCGTTCCAGCCGCGACAATGGGGAGTCCATTGGCATTCGTCACCGGTCTTGCCAGGACCATGTCCGGCAACAGCTCAAGAAGTACTACTCGTCTCATGAAATGTGGTTTCCTGACGATCGGTTCATACCTCAACCGGGTGTGTGTCGTTTGACCGAACGAATAGGGCAGACGCATCCGCCGGCCGTCATTCCCTTATCGGACTCACGACATTATTTCTAAAGGATTTTCACCATTGAGGCGATCAACTGCCGGACGGAAAAGCAACGGGATTCGGGCTGGTTCAATGGCAGAAGGATGAATGAAAATGGGGAGCCCTATGCTCAATTGTTTGTCCAAGGAAATCGTGGGGTAGAGGAGGATCCACTTATCATAACGTCATTGTTGCAATGGGTTGTAACTCCCTGCCTTGAGAGAAGTCCATGCCCAGAAACTGGAAGTTACCGCCACTATAAAAGAACCATCTCGGTTTAGAGGAGTTATGGATGGGGGTCAGCAGAGACCACCCCCTGCCAAAGTAGGGTAGACAGTACCGTTGCGGCCAAATAGGATGTTCGCCCATCCTATAAACGAGAGGCCCCGTGAGCATCAGCCCTTCCGTTATTCAAGAAGTTTTCCCAGAGAGCCACACTGCCACCGATGCGTTTATCCGAGATGGAATGAGCCCCATCGAATTGAAGAAACTTGCCGAGCTGATCCGCACCCACCATCCAACCGATGTGCTTGAAATCGGCATGGCCAACGGAACAAGCTCCATTGTCATGGCTGACACGTTGCGTTCGTGGAATGGTCGCTTGACTTCCATCGATCCACACCAAACGCTGCCCAGCCCGACTGGGTACGAGTCCGCTGGCGTCCATGCCGTGGCGAAAATTCTTCCTCATCACCGGCTGATCGAGGAATACGATTACTTGGCCTTGTCTCGCTTGGTGGAAGCTCGCGAGCAATTCGATTGCATCTTGATCGACGGATTTCATTCGTTTGATCTCACCCTACTTGACTTGTTCTATGCCGACAAATTGCTTGCCCCTGGAGGATTACTGCTCTGCCATGACTCTAGCTCTCCGGCGGTGTATAAGGCTTTACGGTGGCTTGAAACCAATAAGCCCTATGACCGTCTTTCGCCTCCGCTGTATACCGGCGCATGGTCTATTGGTCGTAAAATCGCTTACCGCCTGTTGCATGGAGCAGAACGGAAAATGCGACAGATGGAGTGGCACATGCTGGCCGCGTATCAGAAGCAATCGGCTCATACGATGCCGGAGCATGTCCTGACTGAGTTCTGATCACTGCTCCGTTCCTAATAGAATGTGATGCCTATCTGTCGCCTCATTACCACTCACAGCAACCATCGGCACCTCGATAATCATCCAACTACTTGAGAAATCTAATCTCGGTCGCGTCACTCTTGATCCTGCTGATGTTTCCTCGGAGATGCCGACGCCTTGGATGGAAGTGGGCCGGTTGACGTGTGACATCTACGAGCAATAACAAGTCAGTAAGCTGTGCCGGTCATTTAGATGGAGGTCGATCAGGCGTCGTCTGATTCACACCGCTATAGGTTACAACGCCAATCCCAAGGTTTACTGAGCCGATGTCCGCAAAAGCCACGGTCTATGAGCCGCTTGACGAACTCTTCAGCCGATACCTTGAGATGGTAGTCCGTACCAAATGCAAACGCCTGACCATCCACCAGGCACCCGATTGGCCCCATTGATTTTAAATTGAATATAGAGCCCATTCCATCGGCGAACGTCATGCCGCTATGGGGCCATCATGTTGAACCATCTGGCTGCCGTCGTTTTACCTGCTAAGCCAGAGGTGACTGACGCGCAATTGTCGGTATCTTCATCAGCCAGGACAACGTTGTTGGCCGCCACTGTCACCAGGAGCAAAGACAATACATGGGTTAAAAGCGGGCGGGCATCTTTTCACGGAAGACCTATGCCGGGCATGCGAGAAATTTCCCTCCTGCCATTTATATCGTCATATGATTCGACCTCTCGAAGACCGTTGAAGCGGTGTTTGGGGGAACGTCCGCACGTCTACGTGACAAGTTCCACGATCAATTCAATTTCCACGGGAGCCTGGCGGGGAAGTTCAGCGGCGCCGACGGCGACACGCGCGTGTCGGCCTGCGTCGCCAAACAGAGAGACGAGCAGATCCGAGGCGCCATTGAGCACTTGAGGTTGATCCGTAAACCCAGGGGCAGACGCAATATGGCCGACCATTTTGACGATCCGTTTCACTCGATCCAGCGAGCCGGCCTCATGCTGAATGATGCTCAATCCATTCAACACGGCCGCACGTGCAGCTTCCACCCCCTGCTCGGTAGATACGGTTTGTCCGAGCTTGCCGGTCATGATGAGTTGTCCATCGCGTGACGGCAACACCCCGGAGAGAAACAAGAGATTCCCGACCCTGACCGCCGGCACATAGTTGGCCACGGGCTTTGGAGGAGCCGGGAGCGTCAATCCAAGAGCTCTTAATTTATCCTCATAGGACACGCTGTATCTCCTCCTCACTTTTCCGACCTACACCTCGCCCGTCACTCTTCATTCCTGCCTACCCTGGCCTGAGCGCATCCAAGAAACTCTCGCCAACCGGTAATCGTTCGGCTTGCAGCGCCTCCACAATGGTCTGCCCCACATCGGCGGCGGTCGATCGGCTTCCCAAATCGACGCCTTGGGCTAGTTTCGGGCCGGTCACGAAGACCGGCACATACTCGCGCGTGGGTGTCCGACCCGGCAATGAGAAATCGCGTCCATGATCACCCGTCATCATCACCACATCGCCGAGGCGCAACTTCTCGAACAAATCCGGCAGCCGGCGATCAAACTCTTGCACGGCGGTGGCCGACTGTCCGGCATCTTCCGACAGGAGATCCAGGCTGGCGCAGATAAGACCCCGAGGCATCTTGTTTAACAGGCCGATCACTTCATCCACCGCCGCCATCGCCGATGCCACCGAGAGGGCCTTCGTAAACCCCCGCCCGCTAAAGAGGTCATAGACCTTTCCGATTCCCATGGCGATCTGACCGGATTGGCTCAAGGCATCCAACATCGTCGTACCCGAGGGTTCGCTCACGAAGTCTTTACGCCCGGCTTGCGGTTGAAGCAGGTCATGCCCGCCGATGACCGGCTGTCCGACGACACGAATGAGCGTTCCCGCATCCTTCACGGCCTTTCGGATCTCGCGACAGCGTTGCAGGAATTCCATCGGTGCCATGAGGGACTCATGCATGGCGACGACACAGGTATTGCCTCCGTCGGTCCATAGAATGGGCGCGCCGGTCGCCATATGCTCCATGCTATGCCGACGGAGCATCACCGCCATGGAGGAGAGACCTCGCCCGACCGACTTTCTTCCCATGATCTGTTCGACGATATCGACGATCGTGGAGGGGATACCCGAGCGACAGACCGTCGGAACTTCTTTCCGGATCACCCCGCTGATTTCCCAGTATCCGGCGACGGAATCTTTTCCCGGGGAAGCGAATCCCAGTCGGCCAAAAGATCCGTTCGGCTGGACCATGGCCCGTACACCCTTGATCGGAGCGATATGCCCCAGGCCCAACATCTCGAAATTCGGCAAACTCAGTCCATCGACTGTCTCAGCAAGATGCGCGAGCGTGTTCGCGTCGGCATCGCCATAGTCGGCCGCATCCGGCAACGCCCCGATTCCCAACCCGTCGATGACGAGCAAAATGACTCGTTTAATCATTCGCGGACTATATCAAATCGCCGTAGTCGGACATAGGGACGTATGGCACTGGCAGACCACGGTCACCAACCCGTCCAGCCGGCGCCGAGAAAGCTGCCGTGGCTCGCGCATGACACGCTCCTTATCCGCGCAAACAGGCCCGCCACTCGTCGATGATCTTCAGGCTTGCACTGGTCCCGATCCGGTCTGCTCCGGCTTCCAGCATCGCCAGCGTGGTCTTCCAATCGCGTATCCCGCCCGAAGCCTTCACCTTCGCCCGCCCTGCGACAGCTTCCTTCAAGAGACGGACATCCTCGACCGTGGCGCCGGCGGCGCCGAACCCGGTCGAGGTTTTCACATAATCCGCCCCGGCTTCGATGACCAATCGGCAGACGGTCCGTTTCTCCTGCTGCGTCAGATAGCAGGTTTCGAGAATGACCTTGTGCTCGGCGTTCGGTGTGGCCTTCACGACTTCGGCAATATCGGTCCGCACATAATCATGATCGCCTGACTTCAGCCGGCTGACGTTCAGGACCATGTCCAAGACCCGCGCGCCATGGGTCGCCGCCTCAACCGCTTCAGCCACTTTGATCTTGGTACTGTGCCCTCCTAACGGAAAGCCGATGGGGATGCCCACATGAATGCCCGTGCCGCCCACCGCCGCCACAGCCTCATCGACGTAGCAGGGTGGGACAAAAATCACGGTGAACCCGTGGTCCTTCGCCTCCTGGCACAGCCGCAGCACATCCGTCTTCGTCGCATCCGGCCTCAACACCGTATGGTCGATCACAATAGGGAGGTTCCATCCTGACATGGTTTACGAGACTCCTTCTTCATGACGTGTCTGTCTGCCGTTGGGGGACATCAAAGTCTGCGAACGATTGCCCGGCCGGAAGGGACGCTTCTGGTACTTTTCCACCGCCTTGTTATGTTCCACCAGCGTCGCGGAGAATTGATGGGTGCCGTCGTTCTTCGAGACGAAATAGAGATAGGCGGATGGCATGGGATACAGGGCGGCACGGATCGACTGTGCTCCAGGATTGGCGATCGGTCCGGGCGGCAGACCGGCCCACCGGTAGGTATTGTACGGATTGGGGTGCGACAGATCTTTTTTGTGAAGGTTTCCGTCGAAATTCGGCAGACCGTAGATCACCGTCGGATCGCTCTGCAGAGGGATGTGTTTCTTCAGCCGGTTATGAAAAACGGAGGAGATATGCGGACGTTCCTCTCCGGCACCGGTTTCCTTTTCGATCACCGACGCCAAGGTCAGCACTTCATGGACCGTCAAGTGAATGTCTTTGGCCCGCGTCTGCCATTCTTGGGTCATGACCTGGCTGAATTGGTTGACCATGACTCGCATGACATCCTTGGCGGTTGTCGGACGGGTAAAGCGATAGGTATCGGGATAGAGATACCCTTCTACCGTTTCAGCCGAGATTCCGAGAGTCTTTAGGAAGACCCCATCGACGGCCAATCCGAGAAACTCCGCGCGATCCGTAATCCGGTGCTCGGCCAGCACATCGGCGATTTGCTTGAACGTATAGCCCTCGGGAATCGTGACGGCGTGCAGGATCACCCGACCGAGAATCAGCTTCGAAAGGATGTCCGCCGGAGTCATGGCCGCATTGAGCTCATACTCTCCGGGATGAATTTTTCGGTCGGCTTCCTGAAGCTTCCCCAGCAACAGAAAGACCGGACGGCTCCTGATCAACTGCTCCCGTTCGAGCAACGCCGCCGCTTGCTGAAAGGTCGTCCCTTCGGGAATAACGACGACTTTCTGAGGAGCCAGATCAGGATTGGAAACGACCGGAGCCTCAGCCCATCGGATCATCTGATACCCGACCAGCCCGGCGAGTACGACGATCACGAGGACCACGATGAGGATGAGACGAAGCGTCATAGGTCGGACTGTCTTGGAGAGACTCCCCCCACTCTTCTACCTTCTCCTCCGAACACGTGTGACCGTCGCGAGTCCCCGACGAAGTCTGAGACTCAAGGTAGCTCTGGAGCAAAATCGCGGCGGCCACACGATCGACCACTCCTTTGCGCTTCCTGCGGCTGACATCGGCGGCGATCAAGAGGTCTTCCGCCGACCTCGTCGTCATCCGTTCGTCCCACGTGACGATCGGAACCGATAGTGCCTCTCCCAAATGGGCGATGAACTCGTGAACCGCCTGTACCGCCGGCCCTTCTTCGCCGTCGAGCCGCAACGGAAGCCCGATCAATACTTCTTTAACCTCATGTCCCTGCACCAACTGTTCGATGTGGGCGATATCGCGGACCAGCGTTCGACGCTCAATGGTTTCCAGCGGCTGCGCCGTCCAGCCTAATTCGTCGCTGAGCGCGACGCCGATCCGTTTGGTGCCGTAATCGAGCGCAAGAATGCGGCTAGGCATGATTCTACCGCCGGAGAGTGGTTTCAACCAGACCAAAAACCTTTTCCAACGCGGCGTCGAGCTTGCCCGGATCCTTCCCCCCTGCCTGAGCCATCTCCGGTCGTCCGCCCCCGGTTCCCCCCACCTCAGCCGCCATGACTTTGATGAGCTCGCCGGCTTTGAGCCTGCCGATCAAGTCTTTCGTCACGACAACCAGCAACGAGACTTTATCGTCGCCGGTCGCCGCGCCGAGCGCGATGACACCGCTCTTCAATTTGTCCCGGAGCTGATCCGCCAGCGCCCGCATGCCGTTCACATCCAGGCCATCCGTCCGTTGCGTGTGGACCGCCACCCCGGCGACCGTCCTGGCGGTCGAGGCCACCGCAGCGCCGGCGGCCATTTTCAATTTCAGCTCTTCCAGCTCACGCTCCTTATCCTTGAGTTGCGTGATCAGCTTGCGGGTCTTGACGACCAGATCGGACTGCCCTGTCTTCAATAGATCCGACAGCTCGCGAACATCGGCTTCAAGTTTCTTCATGAGGAGATACGCGCCGCTGCCCGTCTGCGCTTCGATCCGGCGCACACCGGCCGCCACGCCCCCTTCCGAGACGATGCGGAAGAGTCCGATGTCACCGGTCTGCCGGCAATGGGTACCGCCGCACAGTTCCTTACTGAACGACTCCACGCTCACGACGCGCACCTGGTCGCCGTATTTGTCGCCGAAAAACGCCAGGGCGCCGTTCGCCACGGCATCCTGGATGCTCATCACTTCGGTGCGCACGGTCTCATTCTTGCGGATTTCTTCATTCACCGTCGATTCGATATCGTCGATGTCGCGGGACGACAGGGGTCGAAAATGGGCAAAGTCAAACCGAAGACGGTTGGGTCCCACCAGCGATCCATACTGCTTCACATGCGGCCCGAGCAAATCGCGCAGGGCCGCATGGACGAGATGCGTCGCCGTGTGATTGCGCGCGGCGTCCAGACGCGTGGACGCATTCACCGTCATATGCAGGCGCTCGCCCTCTCGGATGCACCCCTTGCGGACCGTTCCCTTGTGCAAGACGACCGTCGGCGCCGGTCTCGTCGTCTCCTTGATGTCGACCACCCCTTCAGGACCGGTCAAGGTTCCCTGATCTCCGACCTGCCCACCGCCCTCCGCATAGAAGGGCGTGACATCCATCGCCAGTTCGACCGGCTCCCCTTCGACCGCTTCCTTCGCCAGTTGCTCGCCTTTCAGAATCGCCCGCAAGACGCCGTCGCTTTCCAGATACTCATAGCCGACGAAGGTCGTCGCGCCGATCCGCCCGGCAAGTTCCGCGACGGCCGGTCTGGCTGTTTCCTGCTCGAATCCGCCGGTCTTGCGCGCGCGAGTCCGCTGCTCTTCGATCGCCGAATCAAAACCAGGTTCATCGACCGTCATATCCTGTTCCCGGCAGGCTTCGGTGATCAGGTCCATGGGGAACCCGTAGGTGTCATAGAGTTTGAAAACGTCGCCCCCCGACAAGACCCTGTGTCTCGCCGCCTTCGCCCGCTCGATCATCTCGTTCAAAATCGGCAACCCCTGGTCGAGCGTCGCGATAAACCGCTCCTCTTCGCCTCTCGTCGCTTCGGCGATCGTGCCGGATGCCGCGCGCACTTCCGAATAGGTGGCGGCCATCTGGTCCACGACCGTTGCGCTGAGTTCGTGCAGGAACGGCTCGACAATGCCGAGCAGCCGGCCATGGCGCGCCGCGCGGCGCAGAATCCGCCGCAACACATACCCCCGTCCCTCATTCGACGGCAGGACGCCGTCCGTCATCAAAAACGTGATGGCGCGCAGATGGTCCGCTATCACGCGCATCGAACGGTCGGAGGAATCCTGCTTGCCGTACTCGATGCCGGCCCGACCGGCGATCGCCGCCAGCAGCGGCGTAAAGAGATCGCTGTCGTAATTGCTGAAGACACCCTGGGCCACGGCGACTAACCGCTCGAGCCCCATCCCCGTGTCGATACTCGGCTTCGGCAGCGGGTGGAGGGTCCCGGAGGCGTCACGGTTGTACTGCATGAAGACGAGATTCCAAATCTCGATCACCCGGTCGCCCTCACCGTTCGGCCGGTCATCGCCGGGTACGGACGGACCCTGATCGACGTGAAGTTCCGAGCAGGGGCCGCAAGGCCCCGTGTCCGCCATTTGCCAGAAGTTGTCTTGTTCACCGCACCGAACGATGCGTGACGGCGCGACGCCGATCTTCTTCCAAAGTTTCTCCGCGTCGTCGTCTTCGCGGAAGATCGTCACCCACATCCGGTCCTTCTGCAGCCCGACCGTCTGCGTCAGAAACTCCCATCCGAATCTGATGGCATCGTCTTTGAAATAATCGCCGAACGAGAAGTTGCCGAGCATCTCGAAGAATGTGTGGTGCCGCCTCGTGTACCCGACATTTTCGAGATCATTGTGTTTCCCGCCGGCGCGCAGGCACTTCTGCACGGATACGGCGCGTGTATAGGGGCGGAGCTCTTCTCCTAGGAAGACCCGCTTGAATTGATTCATGCCGGCGTTGGTGAAGAGCAGAGTCGGATCCGCCTGGGGAATCAAGCCCGAGCTGGGCACCGCCTGATGGCCGTGCTGTTCGAAATACCGGATGAACGATTGCCTAAGTTCCTGCGCAGTCTGAGTCATGCGTCCATTCCTTCATCGCTGATGCGACCTTCCGGCACAATACGATCGATCGCCTCTTCATCGAACCCTCGTTGGCGCAGGAAACGCACCGATTGCGACGGCGTCAACCGGCCGCCATGGCGCTGCCTGGCGTTCAGCGCTCGACGAGCCATTCGTTCTTCACCCACCTCGCGGAACGCGTCGGCGATCACCCGATCCGCCACCGTCTCGGCAATTCCCTTGGCCTGCAACTCCGCCTTGATCCGCGCCTGTCCCATCGGCCGAGAGACCAGCCTCCGCTCCATCCATCGTTGGGCATAGGCATGATCGTTGAGATATCGGAGATCGGACAATCGACGGATCATGATCCGAATCTGAGCGGGCAGGGCTCCTTTGGATCGGAGAAATTGTTCGACTTGCGCCACCGTACGATCACGACGGGCAAGAAACCGCATGGCGAGCCGCATCCACCCGTCTGACGGGGACTGCCCGCCCTGATCACGCCCGGCCACTCGCCGGCCGCTACCGATGGCCCCGCTTGTCTTCGCCGCGGGCCGCAGGCTTCTCTTCTTTGGTCTCAGATTTCGTCTCGGCTTTTCTCTCGCCGCGAGCCGGAACTCCCGCCGCCTCTCGAAGCTTCGATTCGATCTCGCGGGCCGTCGAGGCGTTATTCTTGAGGAAGTCTCGCGCGGCATCGCGGCCCTGACCGACGCGCTCTCCCTTGTAGGAATACCAGGCGCCGGATTTTTCGATGATCTTCTTGTCGACGCCGATATCCACCAATTCGCCGGTCTTGGAAATACCTTCGGCGAACATGATGTCGAACTCCGCCTGCCGGAACGGCGGAGCCATCTTGTTTTTCACCACCTTCACGCGGACACGGCTCCCCATCACCTCCTGCCCCTCCTTGATGGACTCGATCCGTCGGATATCCAAGCGGACGGACGAATAGAACTTGAGCGCGTTGCCGCCGGTGGTGGTCTCGGGATTCCCGAACATGACGCCGAGCTTCATGCGAATTTGGTTGATGAAAATCACCGTGGTCAGCGATTTCGAAATCGCCGCCGTGAGCTTCCTTAATGCCTGCGACATGAGCCGTGCCTGAAGCCCCATATGGGCATCGCCCATTTCGCCTTCGATTTCCGCGCGAGGCGTCAACGCCGCGACCGAATCGACCACGATCAAATCGACGGCGCCGCTTCGCACCAAGGTTTCGGCGATCTCCAAGGCCTGCTCGCCCGTGTCCGGTTGGGAGACCAGGAGATCGTCGGCCTGCACGCCCAGCTTCTTGGCATAGGTCAAATCCAATGCATGCTCCGCGTCGATGAACGCGGCGACCCCTCCTGTCTTCTGCACCTCGGCGATGCAATGCAACGTCATCGTCGTCTTGCCGGACGCCTCCGGGCCAAAGATCTCGATCACCCGTCCTCGCGGAAGCCCGCCGACCCCGAGGGCAATATCGAGTCCCAGCGAGCCGGTGGAAATCGCCGGTACGTCGACCTTGTCTTCCGCCCCCAACTTCATGATGGCTCCCTTCCCATACTGCTTCTCGATCTGGGACAGGGCTAAGTCCAGCGCGCGCTTCTTGTCGTCTTTTTCGGACATACGAATCTCCTACAAGATGAGAGGAAGAAATCCAGCCGATTATACCCAAGCCATGTGGTAAAACCTAGCCTCATCTCACCGAAGAGGAGTGAGACACGCCTCATGGAGCAGGCCAAGCCGATGCGTAAGAAAGGCGAAATCAATAGCGGGAAACCGCCTGAGGTGATTCATTTACAGGAAGTCGACATCTTGCGGGGACGCCTCATGCGCGGCGATGATCGAACCGACAAAAAGGAATTACGAACCTCTCCTCGTATTCCGTTGGATTGCCGCCTGTTCTTTTCGAGCACCGAACTGGTCGAGGCTGATGCGACACTCCTCGATCTGTCCAGCACGGGCTGCGCGGCCGAGTCCGAGACCACCGTCCGGATCGACATGAGCCTCGACCTGTGGATCTTTTCCCCCAACTATAATTGGCGAATGCATATCGACCATGCCGTCGTTCGGTGGGTCCGAGGACAGGTCTTCGGCGTGGAGTTCCTGAATCTGCGGCCGGTTCAGCGAAAACGACTCCGTCAGCTGGTCGAGAAGTTCAGAGCGCAATAACTCCTCATCCGAACTCCCCACAACAAAAAACATGGTCCGCCGGGGAAGCTTCTCGGGCCTCCGCAGCTTGTACGTCAACTGACTGATCAGGTCATCATTCGAGAGGCGGTCCAGATGGAAAGCATGGGCCCCTCTTACAGTTAGGCATTGACCTAAGTGTTCATCTGATGTATGGTTAGGCATATGCCTAACCAATCCATACAACTCGATGATGTCTTTTGCGCGTTGGGAGACCCCACCAGGCGAGCCGTGCTCGAACGGCTGAGCAAGAAGCCCGCTCCCGTCAGCGAATTGGCGGCGCTCTTCGACATGGCACTGCCGTCGTTCATGCAACACCTGAACGTGCTGGAGGAGTGTGGTTTGGCGCGCTCCAACAAAGCCGGCCGTGTACGAACCTATCAGCTTGAACCGAAAGCGCTGAAAGCAGCAGAACAGTGGATGGCCAAGCATCGGGCGATCTGGGAAGCCCGTCTCGATCAGCTCGACGACTACCTGAATAAAATGAAGGAGACCAGCCGATGACGATATTGCGACATCAGCCAGACCCTCGACTCGATTTGGTTCTTGAACGCCTCGTCGATGTTCCGCCGGAGTTGATCTGGAAGGCATGGACCTCGCCGGAACACCTTAAACCCTGGTTCACTCCCGCTCCATGGAAAACAGTCGACTGCGAAATCGACCTGCGTCCGGGCGGGATATTTCGGACAGTCATGCGTTCACCGGACGGTCAGGAGTTTCCCCACATCGGCTGTTATCTCGAGATCGTCACGAACGAAAAGCTGGTCTGGACGAACGCGTTGCTGCCGGGCTATCGGCCGGCTCCTCTACCCGCCGAGGCTGAGACCACCTGCGACTCATTCTTCTTTACGGCCATTCTGCTCCTTCAACGGCATCAGAAGGGAACCAAGTACACGGCGCTCACGATCCACAGAGACGAAGCAGGTCAGAAACAGCATGAGAAAATGGGATTCCACGAAGGTTGGGGGACGGTGCTGGATCAATTGGTGGTGTATGCGAAGACTCTCTAGCGTGTGAACTCTAAAGCTGCTAGGGTCTGTACACAATTGAGGAACTTCAGTACAGTCTGTTTTTTTCAGGAGGAACCAGACACGATGCCTCGCACACTACTCAGAAATGACCAATGGGAACGAATCAAGGATTTACTCCACCATCCCCGACATGCATTGATTATCCATGCGCGCGCTGATGTAGGAGACGGGAAGCGCGTTCTTGACGTTACGAAGCGGCTATCTCACGGAAGCATATATTCTCTGCAGAGCGCAGACCTTTTGATCGCCGGCGGGAACGCCAACTGGGCAATTGACGCTCAGCGACAGAATTACTGGGTGTCATCCTGGCCACGGCATCTCAACTCCTTGCCTCCATCCGCACACTCCTGAAGCCGTCAACCTTTTCCGCGAACCGGTCCATCAGGTATAACGACTAACAAAGACCAGCAGGTGAGCCGTGAGGCTCATGACGCACTCAACAGAATGCACAAAACAAGACTTGCCCCGACCTTTGACCGAGCTAAACGGAGGTTTGGCATCACTGGCGCTCTATCTCACTCCTCGTTCAAGAATGCCTCAATGTCCTTATCTCGGCCGGAGAAGTGCTCAGACTGCTTTGTTCTTGAACTAGTAAGATGGAAATAGCGCCAGCACTCGCTCACAATTTCCCCCCAGCTCTTTTGGTAAGTCTCCTGGTACCACGCGAAGCCCTCGCTTGGAATGCAGTCGGTGCTGCTGATAATGAGTCCGTTGAGTATTGGAATCTTGCGTGAATTGCAGTAATCACCGAGCCTGCATGCATACCAACCCACTCCATCCAGGTGCCGTAGAAAGGGATCGCCCCAATCTTAGATCGTAGATCGCAGGAGAGCTTACGCAGTACTTTCGCGGCATCATCTTCACCAGCTCGGTCCCCCACAGGCGTGAGAATCGCCTGAGCATGAAATACCACTGCGTAGCGAATCTCCTCCAATAACTTCTTTAGATCGTGAATAGGCTCGATGACTAATTTGCCAAGGAGTTGGCTCGTCACAAAAACAATCATGTACCCAGAACGGTGGCGGATGAGGTAATAAGAATTTTCGTTAGGTCATCCACTGCGTTTCATACCCTCTAACAATGTTTGGACAGACTGTATAATCCCCTCACGGCAGCTTGTCCGCCTCTGTCTAAGCCAACGAATAGGCACCAATTGCCCGCTGAAAATCGTAGGGTCGGATCTTGTATGGTGCACGCGTAGCAACAAAGCTTTAGCCATCCTGCTGAAGGAAACAAATAGTTGGGGATATCTCTGATTGCTCCATTCAATGTGTGTACCACCCCCAGCCTCCCCCGAATTCGGCGGCCCATCCCTTGCACCTCAGCGCGGCAAAACATTTCACCCTTTCCTGCGCACGGATGGCAGCACACACGGGCCAGTTCATTTGACGTAACGGCGCCAATCGATGTATCATAACGACCAGAATTCTGGCCTCTAATATTAGGAAGTTCACGATGGTAAAAACCTTGTCGTTATCGGAAGTCAAAACCCGCCTCCCTGAACTCGTGGCGGGAGTGCAAGAGCGTGAAGAGGAAGTCATCGTCACGAAGAATGGCCGGCCGGCGGCCATTTTGATGAATATCGATGAATATACCCGTCTCAAAGAGACCTTGGACGTCCTGAGTGATCCGGGACTCATGAACCAGATTGCCGAGAGTCGGGCCTTTTACAAAATAAAGCGCAAAGGACTCTCGTTTGAGGATGTGTTCGGCGAGCCCCTCGCGCCCGTCAAGAAACGCCGTACGGCGTGACATCCTTCCGACCGGACATCCCTCCGCATGTGGTGGACATAATCCGTTCGCTCCATCCTGACCTCAAGCAACTGATCAAGTCAGCTGTCCGTGCCATTGCCGCCAATCCCGAATGTGGAGAGCCGCTCAAACGGGAACTCGACGCGTTGCGAAAATATCGCGTTCGCCGCTTTCGCATCGTCTATGGCGCTGATCAGAAGAAACGAATCATTCGGCTAATGGCTGTGGGTCACCGTCGATCTGTGTATGAGGAGTTGGCGGAGCGGATTGGACGAAAAACCCGAGTATAGCCGCGTCTGAACGATGGTACAAGACTTGTACCCCTAGCGCTTCATAAGGTACCACGTCCGAGATTTCATTTCTCACGGCAACCATTTCATACGTTTGACGATCTCAGCGATTCGCCTGCACTCACACTGCGTGCCGATCCAACCTGCCCTCATCCCATCATGTTGTACTGAATCAAGACTTTCGCGATAGTCGCAGCACGCACGATGAAAACACTGGACGATATTCGCCGACAACTTTCCGCGGTAAATTCGAGTTCAGCCACCTGCTGTACTAAGTAACACCCACTGCCAACGTTGTTCACACCGCTCCAAGTCGAAGACCTCTTCTTACCAAATCGTATCGCCACGGCTCCCATCACCGCAATGAAGGGGTCGGGCGTCTTTTTTACTTCACGCTGCTTTGATGCCTGATGACGGCAGGTTACGAGACGGTTCAGTGGATGACACACAACTACTCGGTCCTCATAGCTGAGAAAAGCGCGGTCACGTTACTTCACCGTCGCACGAGAAATCGACTCCGACGCAGTCTGCAATCGTTGCGGTACCTGCTTGCGAGAGCTACCACGACATGCATAGGCTGATACAGGCGAAAGCTGCTCTTCCCTAACATTTGCCGCAGCGACTTACCTGCTGCCTTGACTCCCCGGCCATCTCACTTATAAGTTCTTCCCCCAAGGATTCATCAACTGACGTAAAGGACCGCCGATGCCCACGTTGTTGACGCCGCTTCAAGTTGGAGCGCTTCTCTTGCCCAACCGTATCGTCATGGCTCCTCTCACCCGTGTGCGGGCCGGCTCCACCCACATCCCCAACGACATCATGGTGGAGTATTACGCTCAACGCGCTTCGAGCGGACTCCTCATGACGGAATGCACGATGGTCGATGCCCACGCCTGCGCCTTCATGGGCGAAGGCGGCATCTATAGTCCTGCGCACGTGGCCGGTTGGAAACGCGTGACGGATGCGGTACATGCCAAGGGTGGCCGTATCTTCATGCAGATCTGGCATCCTGGCAGAGCCGCGCATTCGCTATTGAACGACGGCGAGCAGCCGGTCTCCAGCAGCGCGAAGGCGATTCGCCACGAGATGACCCACACGCCGGATGGCGCCAAACCCTACGAAGTGCCTCGTGCGCTCCGCACTGAAGAAATCCCACAATATGTGGAAATGTTCAGATCTGCCGCGCAGAACGCACGGCAGGCCGGCTTTGACGGGGTGCAAATCCATGGCGCTCACGGCTATCTGATCGACAACTTTCTGCGTGACGGCGTGAATACGCGCACGGATGTCTATGGAGGCTCTGTTCCCAACCGCGCTCGATTTCTGCTGGAGGTGACGGATGCCGTCATCGGCGTCTGGGGCGCCGGACGTGTCGCCGTGCGAATATCACCGCTGGTCCCGTTCAATGACATGGTGGAGAGCCGACCGGAAGCTCTGGTGACCTATGTCGCACAGGAATTGAACCGACGCGCGATCGCGTTCCTGGAGATTCGGCATGAGAACCACGCGCTGCCCGAGGAGCAAGCCATTTTGCACATCGCGCGAAAACATTTCCAGGCGGTGCTCATGAGCAACGGCAGCTACACCCGTGAGAGCGGCGAAAGGACGGTCACGGAGGGAGCAGCTGATGCGATTGTCTACGGACGGCCGTACATCGCGAATCCGGATCTGGTCGAACGCTTCGCCAAACAAGCTCCGCTCAACGACGTCAACTATGATCGCCTATACGGAGGTGGCTCGGACGGCTACAGCGACTATCCGGCTTTGGCCGGATGACACCCAGCCCACCCCCTGCAGTGTGGTGTGTGTAGCCGCTTACCCTACTCACGACGATGGAAGAGAACGAGTGGAGAGGAACCAGCGGATTAGCTGATAATCTCCGCCCGCGCTCGCACGACATTGGAGACTGACATGATTTCACGATGGATGAGACTCTGCGTCCTCTGTGCCCTGTTGCCGCTGCTCCTGGCCATGCGCCCCGTGGATGAGAAACTTCTGATGGCCGCACGAGACGGCAATCTCAACCAAATCAAGACCCTGCTTGATGAAGGAGCGAACGTCCAAGCCGCCAATGAGCAGGGGACGACATCACTGCATGCCGCCGCCTGGAATGGGCACCGCGACGTGGTCGCGCTCTTGCTGCGCAAAGCCGCTCCGGTCAATTACGCCACCAGCGACGGAGCCACCCCGCTCTATATCGCGGCGCAGAATGGTCATTCGGCGGTTGCCGCGCTCTTGCTGAACAACGGAGCGGCGGTGGATCAGGCCACCAACGTCGGTGTGACGCCGTTGTTCATCGCCGCGCAGAACGGCCATCGAGAGATCGTGGCGCTCTTGCTCCAACACAAAGCCGACGGGAACCACGTTGCGGAAGACGGTGTCACGCCGCTGTTCATTGCCGCGCAGAAAGGCCATCACGGCGTGATCGAGTTGCTTCTTCAACAGGGGGCCGCCGTGAATCCGGCCCTGCCCGATGGTTCGACTCCGCTCTTCGTCGCAGCCCAGCATGGTCATGTCGCGACCGTGTCGCTCCTCGTGAATAAAGGCGCGGCAGTGAACCAAGCCATGACGGATGGCGCAACGCCGCTGCTGGTCGCCTCGCAGAACGGTCATCTCGCCGTCGCGAGGCTCCTCCTCGAACAGGGAGCCCTCGTGAACCAAGCCGTCCACAACGGTGTGACTCCGCTCCATGTCGCCGCGCAAAACGGCCATCAAGAAATAGTGGCGCTCCTCCTAGAGCAGGGCGCGGCGATCAATCAGAAAGCACGGAACCATGCCACGCCCCTCCTCCTCGCCGTGCAAAATAACCATCGAGACGTTGCGGCGCTGTTACTCGCCCATCGGGCGCTGATCAACCAGCCGGCGCCCGATGGCGCCACCCCGCTTCACATCGCGGTCGCGGCAGGCCATCGAGACATGGTGGCGCTCCTCTTGAAAAAACGAGCGGACGTGAACGCCCAGACGGCAGACGGCAAAACCCCGTTGCATGTGGGAGCCTATCAGGGCGATCGAGAGATCGTCACGCTGTTGCTCAAGCACGGAGGGAACAGACGCGCCAAAACACTATCCGGCGAACGTCCGATCGACGTCGCCCGCCAACAAAGCCACCGCACGCTCTTTTCTCTCCTGAAACCGTAGGCGTCTGTATCGATGTCCTTCTTCGAACGCACGACAACGGATTTCAACCAGGCAAGCCCGATTGAAAAGCCATTGTCTACCCATGAACGAGAGTTCACCTCGCTGTTGATCTGCGAGGCCTCAGCAGTGTAAAGGAACGCGCGATGAATACCGCGACCATGCTTCAGCACCACGCTCGTCGATCGTGCCACCAGGAAAAGGAGTCTGGGGCATGAAGCCGGTCGCCTCGCGCTGGACCTTTGCCCTCTGTCCGCTGCTGCTCTTGAGCGGCTGTATGACGGCGCCGGAGGAGAAGCTGCGGCTGGCCGCCGCGGAGGGCAATTTGCTCCGAGTGCAGACTTTCCTTGGACAAGGTATCAGCGCTCAGGTGGCGGATGCGCACGGCGTGACCCCGCTCTTTTTGGCGGCAAAGAACGGGCATCAAGAGGTGGTGGCGCTCCTCCTGGAACGAGGAGCAGCCATGCATCCCATGCGGCAGGACGGCGTCACGCCGATCTTCGTCGCGGCACAGGAAGGACAGCGGGAGGTGGTGGCGCTTCTTCTTAAACACGGAGTGGATGCGAATGTGCGCGCGCCGATAGGCGATGTGACGCTCTTACATGTTGCGGCCTATCGAGGCGATCAGGAACTCATCACCCTCCTGTTGCGGCATGGAGCGCATAAGCATGCCAGAATGACATCCGGAGAACGCCCGGTAGGTTTGGCCCAGGCGCAAGGCCACACGGCACTGATCCCGCTCCTCGAACCATGACGGCTTTCACGGCAACCTCTTGCTGCTGCTAGTTACATGTATTCCTCCCACTTCCCATAGCTCGTTCGCTGGTCCCACACATCCGATCCAACAGTCGCTCTTCGGTTTCAAACAAATTCGTATCCGGTCAGATACTGGGGTGTATCCGAACCGATAACGTTGAGAGCTTGTAAGAAGCGTTCCTCGTCTCCTTGGCTTCCTGCACCGCGCAAAGAGAGAATCTTCCGTTTGGATAGCCGTGGCATTGATCGTGCTCCATCGACGAGCAGCCTCCCTGAGGCTTTTCTTCTCATTCCTCACTCAGGGAGGCATTCAAGGGAGGTATGTATGGCACACACAAACTGCTCATCAATCGATATGGCTGCCAACGTCTATTTCCGAGGATGCATTTCAACAATCTGCGCGTTCGGATGCGCGATGCTGCTGATAGGGACGCTTGATGGACGCCCGGCGCATGCCGCAGCACTCACGGATCTCAAGGCGACCTGGATCGGGTGGTCCTCGATCAAGATCAGCGAGCCTGGTTTCGACTTTGAAGTGCGAGAAGCGGACGGTGTGCCCAAGGCGAATATCCGGGACTTGATCGAGACGGTGAGGCATCGGACGAGACATCATCAGGTCATCCGACTTCCCATAACTTCGTATACACCGGTCCGGTCGGACGCAATTTGCTTTTCATTAACACAAGCGCCCCGACGGTGATGGCGCCGAGGGAGAGTGGCCGTTCACAGACGCCGCTCTGGGCCAATAGCGGCCCGGCTTGTCGATCGCCGGCCTTGATTCGTGCCAGCGTCAGATGCGGTGTAAAGGGTTTGTCATCCGTCGACAAACCGAGTGACCGGCAACAGGATTCTATCTCCCGATGCAACGCCGCCAACCGGTCGGCGGCGTCACTTTTGAACCACTGTTCCGATGGGCCGACCCACAGCACGCGCGGTTGCCGAAGGTTTGGGAACGCCTGGAGCCGATCGATGGGAATCTGAACGGCCGGATGGGATCGCCTGACGGTGGTCATGGCTTCGCGCATCCGACCAACGAGTTGTTCGTCGGTGTCGCCGAGAAATCTGAGGGTAAGATGAATGGACGACGGCTGCACCCACGCGATCCGGATATCTTTTGAAGACTCGCAGTCGAGCCGTTGTCGCACATCTTGTTGAGCCAGCGAGATCCGGCTGCGGAGATCGTCTCCGAGTTCCACGGCAAGAAACGTGCGTATCATGTTTCTCTCCTGGCGATGAGCCAGCGACGCAGGACATCCAGGGCCGCCTGCGCGGCGCGCTGCCGAATAACGGACCGCTCGCCGTGAAACCGACACTCCTTTGACATGACCTCATCCCTCCCACCATTGAGCCCGATGTAGACCAGCCCGACGGGTTTGGTCTCAGTCGCGCCGCCCGGCCCGGCGATGCCCGTGACACTCAAGGCCACCGACACGCCAGCGCGTTCGCGCATCCCCCTGGCCATGGCTTCGGCCGCTTCTCGACTGACCGCTCCATGTCGCTCGATCAGGCTCGCCGGCACGCCGAGCATGTCTGTTTTGGCTTGATTGCTGTAACACAGCGCCCCGCGATCGACGTAGGCCGAGGACCCCGGCACCTGTGTGAGCCGGTAGCCGATAAGACCTCCCGTGCACGATTCAGCTACTGCCACGGTGAGTTGCTGTTGCCGAAGCATACGACCGACGACTTCTTCCAACGTCTCCGGTCCTTCGGCATAGATCCACTCGCGCAATCTCGTACGAACCCCTTCCGCCAATGACTGAAGCGCGGCTTCCTTGATCGATCGATGGGCCTGAGTCGTCAGCGACACCAGCACTCCGGTCGGGGAGGCCAGGAGCCCCAGGGCAATCGGCGTCCGCTTCTGTTTCCGTATGAGTCCCTGTAGCTTTGCATCCACTTCAGACTCCGGCAATCCCCAGGTATGAAAGATCAACCGTGTGATGGGAGAGGGACGCGCCTGCGCCGATCGATCACATTGCGCGGCCAACCAGGGAACAACCGATTGCTCCATCATGGCTTTCATTTCGTTGGGAACACCAGGCAATGCGATCATGTGAGTCCCCCGCCAGGTGATCGCAAACCCCGGTGCCGACCCAACTGGATTCGGCACCACTGTCGCCTTGGACGGAATCAACGCTTGTCGTAATTGCCCCTTGTTTGGCGTTCGCCCCCATTGTGCCAACCTGGCCCTCATGCTCTCGAACGCTTCCTTGCAGCGAGCCAATCGAAAACCGGTGACCGACGCGACGGCCTCCCTGGTGCAGTCATCGATCGTAGGACCTAAGCCTCCGGTCATAATCACAATCCCGGCACGACGACAGGCGGTCGCGAGGACACCGGCAATGTCAGACGGATCGTCTCCGACGATTGTCTTGAACCTGACTTCGATGCCGATCGCAGCCAAGGCATCGGCGATAAACAGCGAATTGCTGTCGGCGCGGCCTCCGACGAGAAGCTCTGAGCCGATCGCGATCGTTTCCGCGAAATATCTATGCGGCGACGCTGCTGCCATACGCGATACGGGTCCATTCAATCCGAGCCATGTTGATCACAAAGCGAACCGCTCCACCGATTGCACGCGGTTGCCAGTACCAGAAGCTCGGCATCCTGTCAATGAACAGGTCGGGTCTGGCCTCCCGTTGACAAGACAGAAGGGGAAGTGCTAAACGAAGAAGACTTGAGGAAGTCTCTCCTCTCTTTGATGCTAATTGATACTAAAGGAGCTTGGTAATGTCGACCCCGGAAACATCCCCCACCCCGTCGGCCCCTCGGCGTCAGTACGTCAACTTTGTGTTCTATAAAGTCGATCCCGCTTGGCGGCGGTTGCCGGAGGATGTGCGGACGCAGGGCAAGCAGGAATTCCTCCGCGCGGTGGAGGAGTACAACGGACAAGTCCTCGTGGTTCCCTATTCGACCATTGGTATTCGCGGCGACTGCGACTTCATGCTCTGGCGTATCAGCTACGATCTGGACCTTTTCCAGGACATGACCACCAAGATCCTGGCCTCCGGCCTTGGGCAATACCTCACGACCCCCTATTCCTATCTGGCGATCACCAAACGATCCGTGTACGTCGATCATCACTCGCATGCGGGCCAGGAAGGCAAGCGGTTGACCGTGGTCCCGGGGAAAAGCAAGTACATCTTCGTGTATCCGTTTTTGAAGACACGGGAGTGGTTTTTGCTGACGAAGGCGGCGCGGCAGGGCATGATGGACGAGCATATTGAAGTGGGACATCGATTCCCCTCCGTGAAGCTGAACACGACATATTCGTTTGGGTTGGACGATCAGGAATGGGTAGTGGCCTTTGAAAGCGACAAACCTGAGGATTTTCTGGACTTGGTGATGGCGCTACGGGAGACGGAGGGCTCGCGCTATACGCTGCGAGATACCCCGATCTTCACGTGCATTCGCAAGAGCCTCAAGGAAACCCTGGACACGCTCGGCGGCTAGATATCCGGATCGCGTGAATCCTAGGGCCTTCGATCATAACGATCGAAGGCCCTTTGTTTTTATCGAAAAAGCCGTCATCGGGACACACCGGCGCCCTCTGGTGTTCGATAGCTCTCGCTGGGACCTATCGCTCAAGCCCTCCCTCCATCTCCACGACCTCCGTGCTCGCGCCGATGACGGCTTACACTCACGCGTTTCTGCGGCTTTGACAGTCTGATGAGGCCTGTGTTACCTCTACACTATCATTCGCTGGGGTCTCATGGCTGATACGACCGCTCTCTATGCCGTGCGTTTTCCCGATGGCTCGGTGAGCCTGTATGTCGATGACCTCTATGCTCAAGACCGAGGCATCGACCCTTCCCAGCTTGTGCGGGTGGAAATTCCACGAGACATGTTCCTCAACGGCAGCATACAAGACATCCGTGAATATGTCGCCCGTCAACTCGAACAACGTGAGCAACGAACCGGCACAGCCTAGTCAGCCATCAGGTGCGAGTCGTGCTGTCTCACCCCTGCGTACACCTTAGAACCATGGCCTTCACCGCCTGAAAGAACCTAATGACACACGCAGTCATGGCATCGCCGCTGACCGCCGAGATGATTGAAGAGGTCGTCGCCGGCTTGCCGATCCAAGGTCGCATCATCCTCAGGCTGTTACTGATCCAATACCTCGACGTCACTCACGAGGAAATCTTGTATATGGTGGCAGACCGGCCGGACCCTCGCTGTGTCTCCGGCAAGAAACCCGTCACCACGATGACCCAGGAATCGATCACCGCAATGATCGATCGCCGGAACGAATACCGCAGGCGGGCTCGGCTTCGACGAGAACGAACCTGGCTTCAATGCGTGGCTTTGAAACATCAGGTCCACATGGCGGAGGCCTTGGTCTCTCGAGCCGCGCTCCTGCTCGCTGACCGCGGTGTGTCTGCCGAAACCATCGAGACGCTCAAATCCCAGGCTCGGTCCGCCGTCCCCACCACGACGCTCCGATTGCTCGAAGAGCGTTGGGAACACAACGAGATTACGGCCGAGGAATATCAACGGCAACGGCTGGCCGTTGAAATGCAAACACTGCTCCGTTTTGCCGAACGGTTCAAGAAACGTCTCGACCTGGCGGAGCGCGAGCAGCGGACATCGGATCAGACGATCTTGCTCGATCATGAAATCGGCCATATTTGGGGAATCCCGGCCGGCACCTTGGCCGCGCGCAAGGTCAAGTTCTTGTCTCAGTATCTCACCGCACTGCAGGCCAAAGGCTCAGGGACCCGTCCGGTACCAGGAAGCACCCCCTCCCTGGAGCTCTGGAAGGACACCGTGCAGGTTCTCTCTCGCACCCCCATCGAACGATCAATCGCGACCTACGATGGGCTCGAGCAGACTGAGTCAGCTTTACTTGAGAAACTGGCGGCTTATGCCGTGATTCGCATTCCGGAAGCCACGGAAACGAAATTCTGGAATTCGCTCGTGTATGGAGCCAGTTCAAACGCCATGCACAGCGAATCAACTCGGACCTTGTTCGGACTCCAACGGCTGGTCTCCATACAAAAAGATGTGGACGCCGGCGACGAGGCGCTGGATGAAGAACTCCTCACTCGCACGGCGCCGATATCGAAAGAGCCGGAGTTGCTCGCGCCACCGAACGAGGCCAATCCGTCCGAGCTGACTGAACTGCAGCAGCACATTCTCCACAACTTCATCGGAGAGGATGTCAACGGTCGACCCTCAGACAAATGGTAAACTTTCAGGGTTGCCTATCACCGGCAGTTCGGTATAATTACTTCACCAAATGACAATACGATCCGCCACTCCCTCACCCATTGTCACCTCAGTGATTGTGCTGCTGCTACTCGTCATCTGCCCGTGCCTGCCGGGATTACCGGGCACGGCGACTCCGGCGGCGGCCGCCGGCCTGATTGAGATCGCGGAGCTCTTGGCCCACCCAGAGCAATACGATCATCAAGACGTCATGGTCACGGGGAAGGTCATGAACGTGCAGTTAGCCACCAATCGTCAAGGACAGCCGGCCTACGGATTCTTGCTGCAAGACCAGGCCGGCACATTGAAGGTGGTGAGCCTCGGGCAACTGGAAGTCCATGAGGGCGATCAGGTGATTGTCGAAGGTGTCTTCAGTCGCCTCAGACAAGTCGGCCGCACGATTGTCTACAATGAGATCAAGGCCCTATCCGTCAAACCGCTGACCCGTCTCAATCCGGACCTCGTCGGCTGATTACGACTTCTCTAGTCGAGCTTCTGAACAAATTCCGCATGACCGTCTTTCCTCACGTAGACATGCACCGTATCGCCCGCTGCAACCACGTCCTTCCTCGAATGGGTGTCGACGTGGATTCGGAGCTCTTCGCCTTTCGGCGTTTGGATGCTATACCACTCTCCATCGATTCGGATCAGCGTGCCTGTCACCCCATCCAATCCGCATCCGGACAAACCCATGCTACCGATCACCACAGCAAGCATTCCTCGAATCATCGCCGTGCGATTCACTCTTGCACCTCCGCTAGCGGAAGACGTCGATAAGAAATCGAAACCCGACCTGAATAGTGTAATTCCATTCTTCCGGCAAACCGCCGCCTCCTGCGACAAAGCGAACGTCTTCCGTCGTGTTCCGAATGCCTCGAAAGACCAGATCCACCTGCATAGTCGGCGTCCTGTACCAACGGAACCCGGTTTGATAAGCCGGAAATTTCTCCTCAAATCCAAAAGGATCGCCATTGAACGTCTCGGCAAGAAATCGCAGTTCACGTGAGAAGGTGATCACCTCGAACCCGGCGGCCCAATAGAACTTCATCTGATAGGTTGCCGAGCCGGCGTCATACCGATTCTTCGTTCCAAGATTCACATGGATGGCCAAGTCGTTATCGTAGGGGTCCGTACTATTCTCGGGCGTAAAGAGAAACCAACTGACGTGCGCCATCGTATAGGAATCCCAGTGCTGTGTGTTTCCACTGAGCGGGAAAAGTGACGCCGCGGCGACCGAGATCGATGGAATCATGCCGAATGATCGGTGGATGACGTACTTCGGCTGGACAAGCATATCCAGAGGGCGCGCCTGGCCACCTTGGTAGGTGAACCCGAATCCACCGGCAATCAGTTCGAATCTGTCCGTAAGCGCCAGGCCCTGAATCGAGCGGGCCTCGACAACCGGCCTGCTGCCGTCCGCCATGCTTACCCCTGCGAAAGACTCCACTTCGAACTGCCCTTTGTAGACAATTCGCGCGTCGTCGGTCACGAAGGGACGGACAGCGAATGCCTCCGACGGCCAGTGGAGCGACACGGCTGCGACGATAATCGCCATCGCTCCGAAACGCTGAACAACGCGCGCGCACATAGTTACAGCCGGTCCTCTCTCCGACGAATGACAGGACTTCACACATGGCCACCTGCTGACTTCTCTGACTACATGAGATTGCCTGAAACCTCAATCTAAATTCGATCGGACATCCAACCGCACCAAACATGTAACAACCCAGTACGAGGCGCATCATCCTTTCGGCCACGCACTGCCGCATGCGAGAACCGGCTCAACCGTCCGCTTTGGATCCGTGACCCGTCTGAATAAGAAATCATTGCGGAGATGGCGGTGTGCGCTCAGTGGGGAAGCTTCAAGATCCAGGTAAGCATTCGATCTGAGATCCGATCGGGAAGAAGTTTGACCATCAACGCGCGGAGCTTGGCGTCAGTCCCAACGAGATACCGCGTTTTGGGAGTCGACGCGGTCAACGCGTCTTCAACCACTCTTGCGACGGCGTCAGGCGAAATCGCCCGTTTCGAGGCTTCTCCCACGACCTTTCTCACCGCAGCCACGACAGGCTTATAGAGAGTTCGAAGTTCCGTCTCGATGGCCGCCTCTCGCTCAGCTGCCTCGATCGCCGACTTGTTCCAAATAGGCGTCGTGATCGCGCCCGGCTCGATAATCGAAACATGGATTCCCCATTGCTGGACTTCGAGACGCAAGGCGTCTGTAATGGCTTCGAGCGCGAACTTCGATGCCGAATAGGGACCCATCAGCGGCATCGTTGAAAGTCCTGCGATAGAGCCCATATTGACGATTCGTCCCCTTGCCTGCCGGACTAATGGAAGAAACGCTTGGGTGACGGCCACCTGCCCGACGACATTGACCTCAAGCTGCTGACGGAGGTCGGCGATCGGTACGGCTTCAAGCGGCGCCACGACTGCAATCCCGGCATTGTTAATGAGTCCAAAGAGTCCGCGATCCCTCGTCGCTTCCACAACCACTGCGTAAGACTTCTGAATGGTTGCCAGATCGGTCACATCGAGTTCCACCGGGACCAGCCGATCGGAACCGGCCTTTTGAAGGACCACGCCGTCTTCAGATTTCCGTACTCCGGCGAACACGGCGAAACCCAATCGATCAAGATGCAACGCACAGGCCGCTCCGATTCCAGTGGAAGCTCCCGTGATGACCACCGCGCGACTGTCTCCGATCGACATCTTCATCCTCTCGAACGGCCTCGCAAAACCATAGCAGGTTTTGAGCAGCTTTCTCCATGACGTCTCACACCGCGTGCGACCGTCGGCCTGACTCTTCGGCGCGCGCGGTTGGTGCGCTGCCATCCACGCGCAGGGATGGGCTGCGCGATGGGAACAGCGCTATCCCCCTGCCTTGCCTGAAGACCTAGGGGCATGGTACAAGTACCGGTTAAATAAGACCCTGAAAGCTGCAGATAATATCGTGGCGGTGTAGCTCAGTTGGCAGAGCAGCGGACTCATAAGCCGCGGGTCGGCCGTTCAATCCGGCCCACCGCCACCAAAACCGACCTTCGGTTGACCTGCTGGCTAATTTTCGTTTTTTCGTGATTGCCGCCAGCGGATAACTCTCTTCGACTTTCTCCTATTCCATACCTCGTTTGCGCGCACCGACCGCTCATTATCGTTTTATCGTAATTATTATCGGCGGATAAGCGCCTCTGGTACAGGGCAGGCATGTGCCGAAGCATTCCTTCAGAAACTAGGCCGCTTTGTTCAGCCGTTTGCTGGCATGCAATACAGTAAAGCCGATAACTTCTTCCCCCTCATAGCGGACGATCACGTCGTCATCGGTCATCTCGCTGTCAGCGGCATGGCTGGGCTTTTTTATAGTTCACGTAGAGCGTGTCGGCCTCGGCATCGTACGTGAGCCACACAGCCTGTTGCGGTGCTCGGTTTACGGCCGGAATCAGCTTCAAGTATTCCTGGATGTCTGCTATGGCCATAGCTTCCTCCTCTTCTCAAGAGACCGAATACGACGGGTGAGACACGCCGTAATGACAAAGCCGTCGTCGGTATATTCTCGATACGCGACCACGAGATGCTTCCCCACTTCCAATTCACGAACTGCAATCAATTCACATCGCCTCCGAGCAAGACCCGCGCCGGATGCGATACAGTATCAAGTACTTCCGAACGCAACCCGGCAAGCTCGCAATGCTCCTCGGTGATGTGCCTCCATGCAAAAGAAACGAGACGTCAACCATTGCGTCGGCACCTTGGTTTCCCATCATTCCTCGCGTACAGTAACGGAGAGCAATTCCACTGAGGGATGAACATGCACCCCGAGCTTCGACGAGCCTATGAGACCGAGATGACGAAGGCAGTCGGCCAGTACGACGCCGGAGACTTTCGACTCGCATTTTCCCATCTTGAGCGGGCGCACATCTTAGGACAATCGTTTTCGATTGAACATGCCAGATCTCATTGGTGGATGCTGAAAGTCGGTTGGAAGCGTCGAGATATAGTGGAAATTACCGGTCAAATCCCAAGGATGTTGGGAGCGTTGCTCTTCTCACGAATGTGGGTGCCGATCGGCAATCCTGGCGGGGCTCGCGTCCCTCCGTTTCAGTCCATGCCCATTCCTGAGGACCTTCAACGGTTGCTCGACAAATACGGACGCGGCTCCATGACGTGAGCCGTCTCTGCGGAAGTCGTCATACAGTCGTCGCTCTTATTCTTCCCGGAGCCCTTCCACCACCGGCTGTCGCGCGGCCCAGCGGGCCGGGAAGTAGCCCGCCACCAAGGTGGCAACCGCCGCGAGCCCCACGGCCTGAACAAGCGCACCGATCGGAACAATCATCTGAATCGTCCACCCGAACGATTGCTTATTGATGACCTTGATAAGTAACAGCGACAGCAGTCCCCCACCGATGAGGCCCAACGCAATCCCCACCGCGCCAAGATAGGCCGCCTCCCATAACACGAGCTGTCGAATTTGCTCCGGGCTGCCGCCGATGGCCCGTAGCGTCGCAAATTCCCTGCGACGTTCAAGGACGGACGTCACCAGTGTATTGACGATCCCCAGCATGGCGATCACGATCGCGATGGCCTCCAGCACATAGGTCAACAGAAAGGTGCGATCAAAGATGTCGAGAATTTCTTTCCGCAATTCAGTATTACTGATCACAAGCGGCGGAAGTCCTCCGCCGGCTGCGCCGCTCAGTTGCTCGAGGATTCGTTCTCTCACGCGTTCGATACTTGACCCAGCGCTCATGTAGACGGGGAATACCGTGGCCAAATCATCGTGCCAGAGCGACTGGTACAGCGCCCGATCCATGAGCAGCTTCCCTCCATCCGTCGAATAGTCATAGAACACGGCTACGATCGGGAATCGCGCGGGACCGCTCGGCGTCAGAATGTCAAGCGTCGATCCCTCTTCCACCCCAAGCCGATCGGCCAACACCTCAGAGACGAGGAGACCACGGGTATCGGCTGCCCGTATGAGCTGTTCCGAAGAATCGCCCCGGCGCACGAGATACCGGCTCCATTGGGCATGCAACCGCAGATCTCGCGAGACAATAGCCACCCGTTGACCGTTTACCTCCACCCGGACATCACGATAGCTATCGACTGCCGCGACACCCGGGGTCGATGATAAGATACTCAACCACGAGGGCGGAAGACTCCGGCCGGCGCCTCCGATTTCCGTGCCCCGCAGCCACAGAGAGGGTGCCACGACCAGATCGGCAAGAACCGTATCGGTAACCCATAATTCGACCGTATGGCGAAAACTTCGCACCATGACCAGCACGCCGATCATAATCGCCAATCCCACCATTAAAGCGGAGACGGTCACCCCATTTCGGCCGGGACTGCGCGATGCATGCTCGACGGCGATCCCTCTCATGACTCCCCCCACTCCCCCTGCGCGTCCCACATATCGTCGCGGACGCCGCCATCCGGTGACACACATCGGGGCCAGACAGGCCAGACCGGCCAACAGACAAAGCGTTGCCGCATACCCCATGACAGGAACTCCACTAATGGGTCCCGGCAGGCTCAAGAGTCCCGTCATCACGAGCAAGCTCAACCCGAGCGCGGCGAGCGTTCCCACTCGTAGTTGCTGACTTGCTTCATAGTCGCCGGGAGCCAACGCTCGCACGGTTGCGGTTCGGCTGGCATCCAGGCTGGGGCCGACGGCGCCGAGCATGGACATGACGCATCCGATCACAATGCCTTCGAGCATCATGCTCCAGAATTGACCGGTCTGGAATAGTCCTCCTTCCCCGGCACCGACCGGAGCATAGAGATCCGAAATCGTTCGACTGAGCAGAGCCACCAGCTCTTGCGCCAGCGCCACCCCTGCCACGCTTCCGGCGAGTCCTCCCAACAATCCAAAGAACCCGGCTTCCGTCAAAAACAACAACGCGACCCGAGACTGAGTCATCCCGATGGCTCGATAGATTCCGATTTCCCGTCTCCTCTGGGCGACGGCAAAGGCCATCGTGTTATAGATCAAGAACATTCCGACCAACAGGCCGACCCAGCTCAACACCGTCAGATTGAGGCGAAAGGCGCGCACCATTTGCTCAACCTGCCTAGTTCTGTTGACCGGCCGTTCCACCGTCAAATAGGAAGGCAACACAGCCCGTAAGTCCCGTGCTACTTCTTCGACGGTTTTTCTTTCGTCGGTCACGATATCGATTCGATCCAGTTTCCCGACCATCCCGAACGTAATTTGTGCGGCGGCGATATCCATCACGACCATGCGTCCCCATGAGGAGGGTCGGTCCGGCTCATTGTGAAGAATCCCTGCGACCCGACAGGTAAAACGCCTAGACCCAAGTAGAAGATCGACCTGATCATCAACCGACAGATTCCACTCCGTGGCCAATCGGCTTCCCAAGAACACCGCCTGTGGCTCGATCATGCCCATCAATTGGCTTTCTGTCGACGGCTGGCTCATGCGGAACCCGCGTGTATTGAATTCGGCCAGAAGATCCAGTCCCACCACTTGCACCGCTTGGTCGACTTGCTCTCCCCTCAGGCGAACGGCCGTCTGTAGAATCACCGGCGATGCAGACGTCACTCCGGCGATGGTTCTGACCTGTATAATGACTTGTTCATTAAGTCCGGTCTCCCCTCCGGACACCTCCAAGGTCGTTGGACCAGCCACCGTCAAGACTGCCTCTTCAAAGGACCGCAGCACGTCGATATTGGCAGTCCGCACGGCGACGGAGGCCGATACGCCGAGCGCGACCCCGACGATCGTCAGCAGTGTGCGTACCGGCCATTGCCGGACATGAGAGGCAAGAAGAAGGAGTAATGCCCTTACAAAGACAGGCATTGAGCGTGAGAGCAATTTCCTGCTGAGAGAAGTCTTATTGGCCGTGATCTATACATCCGCGCGCTGAGCACAAATCAGTCGTTTCGTTTACACGTTTCCAGTCGTTTGCTAGACTGATCTCAGATCATTTGAGAGGAGAACAGATGGCCAGAAGCAAAAGCACCACCGCACTCCCGCTCCATCGGGTAGGACATCGTTCCAGGCCTTCTCTGCACATAACGCCCCGCCAACGCGAGATCCTTCGATTGGTCGCGCTAGGCCATACCAATCGTGAGATCGGCGCGGCCCTGGACATCAGCGTCCGGACGGTCGAAGTCCATCGTTTCAACTTGATGCGCCGGCTCAATGTCCGGAACGTCGCCCAGCTCCTGCGTCAAGCCCTGCAACAAAACCTGCTGCCTCGCAACTTCGGCACAAAATAGGCTCATAATTCCTTGAGCCGTCCCTGACATTCCACAATCGACTGGTATCCTTTTCTCATCAAAACCGCCGTCAATTCCGCTTCCAGTCGTCCGAACACATCCAACCCTTCCTCCACCAACACCGTCCCGATTTGAACCGCCGACGCGCCGCACAGGAAATGTTCGAACACATCGATCCCCTCGACAATTCCTCCGGTTCCGATGATCGGCATCTTCCCATCAAACAGCTTATAGAAGGCGCGGACGTTCGCCAGGGCCACGGGCTTGATCAGTCGCCCGCCCAACCCGCCGAATCCGCCTTTCGGTTTAATGACGACGGCTTCACGTTCCGGATCGACAACCAGGCCGTTGCCCACCGAATTGATCATATTGAGAAAGTCGACTCCGCAACGCCCAAGTACCTTCCCCATGGCTTCATGATGCGCCGGATCGAAGTACGGCGGCAGCTTCACGCCCATCGGAACCGTGATGAGACGCCGAACCTTTTTGAGCACGCGTTCGGAAGTTTCCGGATCGTAGCCAATTTGGGGCTTCCCTGGAATATTCGGGCAAGAGAGATTGACCTCGATGAGATCCGGCTTGGCGGCATTGATCGCTTCCGCGATGGTCGGAAAATCTTCCTCCCCAAGTCCGGCCACGCTGGCGATCACGGGCTTTCCGAACCGCTTGAGATGAGGGATCATCTCGGCGTAGGCTCGATAGCCAAGGTTGGGAAGGCCCATCGAGTTGATCGACCCCCCGGGAAATCCGTGATACCGTGGCGTCGGGTTGCCTTGGCGTGACTCAATGGTCATCGACTTCGTGACGATCGCCCCCGCGCCGGATTTCCCCAGGGACTCGAGCTCGTCCCGTGTGACGCAGAGCGCTCCCGACGCATTCATGAAACAACGGGGGAACGTTACGCCGGCGATCGTTGTGGAAAGATCGATCACGAGGTTGCCGGTTCGGTCATACGTTCAGTGCGTGCAATCAGCTGTCCGTCTCGCATGGTCCACACATAGTCGGCGGCGTGCGCAGCCTGCAGGCTGTGGGTCACCAGCAGGACCGTCCGCCGTTCAGCCGTCGCGAGCTCACGAATAAGCGCCATGATATCCGCTCCTTGCTGAGAGTCGATATTGCCCGTCGGCTCATCGGCCAAGAGGAGACGGGGCCCATGTGCCAATGCCCTGGCGATCGCAATGCGTTGTTGCTCTCCCCCCGACAATTCGGCTGGTCGATGCCGGCGCCGGTGGCTCATGCCCACCCTATCCAACATGTCCGTCACCCGTGTTTCTATCTCCCGTCCGTTCTCCCCGCGCAACATCAGAGGCAGCGCAATGTTCTCTTCAGCCGTCAAACCATGAACCAAGTGGAAGGCTTGAAAAACAATCCCGATCGTTTCACGCCTGATCCTCGTCCATTCGTAACTGGACAGGTTGTGGGTGGATCGCCCATCAAGCACGATCTCTCCCGAAGTCGGCAGGTCCAAACCCGCGACGAGGTTCAGAAGAGTGCTTTTCCCGCAGCCACTGGGGCCCACGAACGCACAGAATTCTCCGGGTTTAATCTCTAAATTTACTTCGCGCAAAGCCGTGACCATGGCTTCTCCACGCGAATGGGTTTTCGAGAGGTGCTTCAATATCACCATCGGTAGCCAGCTCTCTCTGATGACCGGTCGACCGGGGTACGACCATTCTCATTCGTATAGCACAATAAATCAGAAGCCGACAACCTTGACACGGGTTGGCCCGTCGCCATAAAGAGAGGTGGGACACATACAGATAAAAGGCTGTCCATGGCCAATCCTGTCACAGAATCGACCTCACGTCTCATGCGCCGTGCGCTCAGGTTCTTTCTTCCCGTTCACTGTTCGAGTTGCGCTTCGCTTCTGACGGATGATCCGATTCCCTATTTTTGTTCCGACTGCTGGAGCACAATTGCTCTCATGCCCGATGCCCGATGCTCCCGCTGTGACCGCCCCTTCCCTTCCTCAGTCGCCACAACCTACAGCCCAAACCATGTTTGCCAACCCTGTGCTGAACGTCCGCCTTCGTATACGAAAGCCTGGACCCTGTACCCTTATACCTCTCTACTCCAGCAGGCAATTCGTCTCTTTAAATACCAGGGGAAAGTTTCCCTGGCGACTCCACTTGCCGCCCTCATGATCGCTCGACTCCCTCCGCTCGATTCCATTGACCTGATCATGCCCGTGCCCTTACACAGCGAGCGACTTCGTCAACGAGAATTCAATCAGTCCCTGCTGCTTGCCGATGGCATCGGACGTCACCTCGATACTCCCGTCGCGTATACGAATTTGATCCGAACCCTCCCTACTCCAGCCCAGACCACGCTATCCCGCAAAAGCCGCCTCAAAAACCTTCGTCGAGCTTTTGCCGTCCGACATTCTCATGTCATTGTGAAGAAACGCATTCTTCTGATCGACGACGTCTTCACGACCGGCACGACGGTGAATGAGTGCGCAAAGACACTCCGGAAGGCCGGTTCCGGCGATGTGTTCGTGATGACGTTAGGACGCACGATGGATCCTACGATGATTCCCGACCGCATCATGGCCCAGCGCGTACGGTCGCCGGAGCTGCTGGGAGGTTGACCGATGCCGATTTATGAATATGCTTGTCAGGAATGCCGCAGAAAATCATCGGTTTTGGTTTTGAATCCGCGCAATCCCGGCCTGCTCACCTGTCGGCATTGCGGCAGTGAGAAATTGGATCGGCTCCTGTCGCGATTTGCCGCTCCTAAGTCTGAGGAAGCTCGACTCGAATCGCTGGCAGATCCAGCGAACCTCGGAGCGGTTGATGAGAACGACCCTCGGAGCGTCGCCCGTTTGATGAAGAAAATGGGACAGGAAATGGGCGAGGATGTCGGCGATATCGAAACGATGATGGACCAATCCGATGACGGCGATGGAATATCAGAAGACACTGACGGCTTGTGACCTGTACTGTCATATATTTTCGCTTGACATTCCCAAGGCCGTCTCTAGAATGACGAGAGTGCTGGAGGCAGAATGAGCATCAATCAATCTGGCAACAGGTGGAGTGATGAGCAGGGCTCCGAAGACCGAATTGATGACCGCGACGGAAACATGCCGGTATCTCAAGATTACCCAACGTACCCTCTATCGCTATCTTCAAAGTCGACAGATTCCCGCCTTCAAGCTGGGCAAGGAATGGCAATTTGTCCGTTCGGATTTAGAGCAATGGATCCGCGACCGAACCAGAACCGCCTTGATTTCCTAACCACAGGACACCGCAATGTTTGCCGGTGAATACCTTTGCAAGGTTGATGAGAAGGGGCGCTTCATCGTCCCCTCACCCATCCGTGAACAGATCGAAGCCGATGGCCAGACCGTCATGTTCCTGAAGGGTCCGGAACAGTCCTTATTGATCTATTCCACGAGAGAATGGGAAAAGGTGCTTGAACGGACCCGGACGTCGCTGGATGAAGACCAGAGCCGGCTGTTTATGCACTTTATCGTGTCCGAGGCCGGCTCATCGGACATCGATAAAACCGGACGGATCTTGATTCCTGGTCGATTGCGCAAACTGGTTCCGGTCGATGAAGATCAAGAAATCATACTGGTCGGGCTTTATCACCGAATGGAAATCTGGAACCCAAGCGAATGGCGTCGGTATCTGGCCCGTACGGAAGATCGCTTTGAACAAAATATGGCCAAGATCATGAATCTCCTCTAATTCGGATCCATGCCGTTCAACCGACGTCGAGACAGTTGCCGGTCATCAAGGTTTCGCCTTCCTGCAATATTGCGTCGCGGCACTCCACCCAACCCATCCGTACCGAAAAAGGCGCTGCGAATCAACGGGACGACTCCAGCGCCGACACCTGATCCAGCCGGCCAAAACACCACCATTCACGCGCCATTGCCTGCTCCACTCATCACATCACACGCATTCAAGGTCACCTTGCCCGTCCCTCCCAGCATCAACCATCAATATGCAACAGTGAATGGACGTCGTCTGCTCTCCTCCGCCGGACGTGCCTATAAGACATGCGTCGGCCGGCAGGTATGGCTGGCATTGGCCCAATCCTCTACCGGATGCTCCCTACGGGATCGACTTCAATCCGGACCGCTTGCGCTCTCGATACGATTCTTTTTCGCGTCCGCCTTACGACGCGACCTCGATGGCGGTCTGAAGATCGCCCAAGATGCGGTCTGCGAAGGGCTTGGCATAAACGATAATCGCATCATTGAAACTCATCTGTATAAGCAGGTCGACAAAGCCGACCCTCGTATCGAAGTCTCTCTCTCGTGCATTCATTCTCCGCATCACTCGGCCTGACCACTCCCGACAGGACTCGCTCGGCTACAGTTAGTCCCGGTTCGTGCCGATATCTGAAGGAGCTATGCCCGCAACCTTGTTTACAAGCAGACGGATCTCCGATGGCGACAACACGCGTCCCCGTCAGTGAGCTTCACATCGGGATGTATGTCGCCCGTCTGGACCTCTCGTGGTTCCGCTCCCCCTTACTCCGCCATTCATTCCTGATCGAACATCCTGCCCAGATCGACAAACTGGTGCGTGCAGGAGTGAAGATGGTCGACATCGACCTCGACCGTGGAATCGCCTCTCCGCCGCATCACCTCGCGGATAGTACCCATGCGGCAACTAAACCAGCCCCTCCCGGAAAGAGCACACCACCCAAGTCTTTGGCCCAGCTGAACGAAGAATATGCCCAAGCGAAGCTGGCCAAGCAACAGATGGATCAAGCGGTACAATCCGTTTTTACGACCATTACGAGGACGGGGACGGTCAACCCCGAGCAGGCCGCCGAAGCGGTCCAAGAAATCACAATCGCCATGAGAACTCTCACCGACTCTGCTATTTTCATGGCCTTGAGTCAAAACCGGGCCGACGACTCCACCCTCAGCCAACATGCACTGGCCGCCTGTACGCTGTCACTGGTGGTCGGACAGGTCTTCCAATTCAACCCCCTGGAACTGCACGAGCTGGCGACCGCCGCACTCTTGCATGACATCGGGCTCTTACAGATCAGACCTGCCATTGTCCGCCATACTCATGTCACGTCAGACATTGCCAAGGCCAACCGACGGGAATTCGAAACCCATCCCCGCCGCGCCGTTCTGATGTTAGAGGGGCAAAGAGGAATTGAAGCCGCCATACTCCATCTCATCGCGAATCATCATGCCTACCTTGATGACAGCGGCTATCCGAAAGAGTCACGAGGACAATTTACCTCCGACCGCACACGGATTCTGATGGTCGTGGATCGATATGACGAATTGATCACCGGATTCGGCGGGACCGCCCCCCTGACGCCCCACCATACATTTCAACGCCTGTACCAGGAAGCTCGGCAAGGCAAGCTTGATCAACGAATCGTGTCGTCATTTATCGCGCGAATCGGTATTTATCCCATCCATAGTCATGTGCGACTGAATACGCAAGAGGTGGCGGTGGTCACGAAGCTCCATCAAGAACACCTGCATCAACCGATCATCACCGTCACCCACCAGCCAGAGGGTGTTGAATATCCGGTGCCGTTTATCGTCGATCTCGCGCACCAGGCCGGCGATCCCCAGGTCCGGGCGATTGAAACGATCATAGACAGGAATGCGTAGGAAGCAGTGGCGTCAGGAATAATGCGGGCAAGCCCTATTCGTAACGCAATGCATCGATGGGATTGAGCCGAGCAGCCTTATTCGCCGGATATAATCCAAAAAACAGGCCCACCACGACGGAAAACACAAACGCCACCGCGACGGTATCACTCGAAATCACGGTCGGCCAACCGGCGATGACTGTCGTCAAGCGCGCCGCAAGCACTCCGAATAGAATGCCGATACAGCCACCGACCACGCTCAGCGTCATGGCTTCGATCAGAAACTGCATGAGAATATGGAACCGTTTGGCTCCGACGGCCATCCGAATTCCGATTTCCCGGGTCCGCTCGGTGACGGAGACAAGCAGAATGTTCATGATTCCAATGCCGCCGACGAGTAACGAGACAGAGGCCACGATCATCAACATGACCGTCAAGGTTTCGCTCGTCCCTTCCTGGACCTTTCCGATTTCGACCTGCGTACGAATGGTGAAATCATCCGGCTGATCAGCCTGCAAGCGATGTCGAGACCTCATCACCTGGCGGATTTGCTCGACGGCATCCGCCAAATCCTCGGTTCGTTCCGTCGAGACAAAAACCCCTCCGACCGATCCAAGGAACAATGTTCCGAAGACTTTTCGCTCGGCAGTCGTGAAGGGGATAAAGACGATATCGTCCTGATCGGATCCCTGAACCGACTGTCCTTTAGGGGATAAGACACCGATGACTCGAAACGGGACATTTTTTATGCGAATGATCGCGCCGACCGGTTCTTCACCTGGCTCGAAAATGTTTTCGACCACGGTTTGTCCAAGGAGCGCTACCCGGGCCGCACTCTCCATATCTGCTTGGGTAAAGGAACCTCCGCTGCTGAAGGACCAGTCTCTGATCGAGACGTAGCTGGGTGACACGCCGTGAACCGGACCATTCCAATTGCGGTTCCCATTCACAATTTGCATGGTGCTTCGTATAAGCCACCCGGACTCAGACAGAATTGGAATCCGTTTCTTCAGTTCCAGCGCGTCGGTCACCGTCAGTGTGACGGCACCGCCTTGCGCGCCACGCACGCCGCCGATTGTCATGTAACTGGGCCAGATCATAATGACGTTGGTGCCCATCGTGGCGATCTGCTTCTGCACCGCCAGCTTCGCCCCTTCTCCGATGCTGACCATCGCAATGACCGCCCCGACTCCGATAATGATCCCGAGCATGGTCAAACCTGCGCGCAGTCTGTTTCGCCCGAGCACTCTTAACGCCGTTACGACGGTGAGCCACACAAACGCCGTCAATTTAGCCTCCCACTGCCTGCGACCGTTCTTTGGTCACTTGATCGCTGAGGATCCGACCATCCTTGACGACGATTTCACGCGAAGCGTAGGCGGCAATATCGACTTCGTGCGTGACCAGGATCACCGTCATACCATCCCGATTCAAACCGTCAAGAATCCCCATGATTTCCTGACTGGACTCCGTATCCAGGTTTCCGGTTGGCTCGTCGGCCAGCAACAAAGAGGGCGAGGTCACCAGGGCTCGAGCGATCGCCACCCGCTGCTGCTGGCCACCTGAAAGTTGCGTGGGGGAATGATGCTCACGCCCCTTCAATCCGACACGTTGAAGCGCAGCGAGCGCGCGCGTACGCTGTTCTTTTAAGGAAAGTCCTCTGTAGAACAGAGGCAACTGAGCGTTTTCTAGGGCACTGGTACGGGGAATGAGGTTGAAGCTCTGGAATACAAAGCCGATTTGCTGATTCCGGATCTCTGCCAACTGGTCGGGCCGTAATTGCCCGACCTCGACGCCGTTCAACCGATACTGTCCCCTGGTCGGTTGATCCAGGCACCCGAGAATATTCATCAACGTGGACTTCCCGGATCCGCTCGACCCCATGACCGCGACAAAGTCCCCCTGTTCGATGGTGACACTCACCCCACGCAGAGCCTGCACCTCGACATCGCCCACTCGATAGACCTTCCAAATATCTTCACCGACGATCAATGGATTCACAAACCTAGCTCATCCTACGCGCCTTCAACGCGAATCATGAAGATGGACTGATGGAGGGTAAAATATGCCTTCTCCGCCGACGAGCGACGTTCACACACGGCGCTTGAGGAATATCAGCGCCTCATCGGGAGCGAGGACGTTGCTGGTTCCCAAACCCCGGCGGCAATTCACTACCTTTTCTCTCGCCGAACGGCTGTTCAATACCAACAACAACGAGATCCCCTTCCCTGAGACCGCCGGAGAGTAATTCAGTGGTAAGGCCATCCGAAATGCCGGTTTGAACCGGCAGAGAAGCAAGGTCGCCGTTCTCTACCAGCCTCCAGATGGTTTTCGGCGGTATCGCGCCGGTCTCTGTTTTGACGGGACCTCCTCCATGCCCGTTTGCTGCGCGCCCATCGGCCTCTCGGCGACTCCCCTCACCCTTCGGCGGCATAAATCTGAGGGCCGCATTGGGCACCTTGAGAATCTGGTCTTTCTGCGCCACGATAATCGACACATTGGCCGTCATGCCAGGTTTGAGCCGTAAGTCCGTGTTATCCACACCGACAACCACATTGTAGGTGACGACGTTCTGGACGTTGATGGGTGCGAGTCGTACCTGCCTGATGATGCCGGTAAATGTCACGCCGGGGTAGGCGTCCACCGTGAAGACGGCTTCCTTCCCTTCGGCCATCCCTCCGATGTCCGATTCGCTCACGTTGGTGTCGACCTGCATTTTGGTCAAATCGAGGGCGATCAGAAACAGATTCGGCGTGGCAAAGCTGGAGGCGACCGTCTGGCCGACCTCTACATTGCGCGCCACAACGATGCCGTCAACGGGCGACCGAATGACGGTATATTTCAATTCGAGCTCAGCCGCATTCAACGCCGCTTCCGCTTGCTTGACCTGTGCCTCAGCGACCTTCAATTGCGCTTCCGCGCTTTGAAAATTCGTGAGGGCAACATCGACGTCATTTTGCGAGACAAACTGTTGAGGCAACAAGGATTCCACTCGGTCCAGTTCGCGTTTTCGCTGCGCCAGGTCGGCTTTGGATCGCGCAACGTTTGACCGCGCCATCTCCAGATTGCTGGCAGCCTGTTCCCGGCGAGCCTTGAACGGTTCCGGATCAATGACCGCAACCATATCTCCAGCCTTCACCCGCGAGTTGAAATCCGCGTGGAGGCTCTTGATCATCCCGGACACTTGCGTGCCGACCTGAACCGACACAACCGGATTGATCGTCCCCGTGGCACTGACGGACGAAATAACCTGACCTAGCTCAATCGCCGCTGTTCGATATCGAACGGGGGCCTTCCGCTCCCCATTGAAAAACACATAGCCGCCGATGGCGAGTCCAATGACTATGACACCGATGATAAAAGCGATACGGCGCATATATCCCGCATGTAGTCCAAGAATTGTCGCTATCCTATCAGGAAGCCACCGAACGATGCATCTCTCGCTCCACGCGAGGCGACGGCTCCTCCCCTTCAAACCGCTGTCTTGAGCTTAACACAGACCCAGCGGCCCACCAAGAAATGGGATCTCTTGATGGCGAAACACTGTGAAGACGGCACTGGGGGAGGAAAGATGTGTAGGGATTATCCGGCCAAGAACCGGTCCAGGAACGTCGTCGACACATGGCCCTTCTGAAAGTCCGGATCATCAAGGATCCGACGGTGAAGAGGGAGGGTGGTCTTAATCCCTTCGATGACGAACTCACCGAGCGCGCGTTTCATGCGAGCCATTGATTCCTGCCGATCACGGCCATGAGTGATCAGCTTGGCGATCAGCGAATCGTAGTACGGAACGACCACCGAGCCTGACTCCATGGCGGAATCGACCCGCACCCCGAATCCTCCAGGCGGACTGTACTTGGTGATCGTTCCAGGAGATGGCGTAAACTTCTCCGGATCTTCAGCATTAATTCGACACTCCAGGCTGTGTCCGGTCAGCACGACATCCTGTTGGCGAATGGAGAGAGGATGGCCTGCGGCCAGACGAATCTGTTCCTTGATCAAATCGATGCCGGTCACCATTTCAGTGATGGGGTGCTCGACCTGGATGCGGGTGTTCACTTCCATGAAATAAAAATTTCGGTCTTTATCGAGCAAAAATTCGACGGTACCCACGTTTCGGTAATGGGCAGCCTTGACCGCCTCCACGGCCACCCGACCGATTTCTCGACGCAGCTTGTGATCGACCACCGGGGATGGCGTTTCTTCGACCAGCTTTTGATGCCGTCGTTGAATCGAACAGTCCCGCTCCCCCAGATGCACCACCCGACCATGTTGATCGGCCAAGATCTGCACTTCGATATGGCGCGGCTCGAGAAAGTACCGCTCGAGGTATACCCCGTCGTTGCCGAAGGTCGATTTCGCTTCGGCCTGCGCGGCCTGAAACGCCCGACCCAGGTCTTCGGCCTTGTTGACGACGCGCATGCCTCGCCCTCCGCCGCCGGCCGTCGCTTTAATAATGACGGGAAAGCCGATCTTCTGCGCCGCCTGCAACGCGTCCTCCTCGCTGCGCAATTCGCCTGGGCTTCCGGGCGTGACCGGTAGGCCTCGCCTCGCCACGATTTCACGCGCCTTCGCCTTATCCCCCATCATGGCGATATTGTCCGAGCTCGGCCCGATAAACTTGATGCCGATTGACTCGCAGACTTCGGCAAAATGGGCGTTCTCCGACAGAAATCCATACCCGGGATGGATCGCGTCGACACCGGTAATCTCCGCGGCACTCAAGACGTTGGGAATATTTCGGTAGCTCAATGCCGATTCGGCCGGCCCCACACACACCTTTTCCTCGGCCGCTCGGACGTGCAGGGCATGCGCATCAGCCTCAGAATGAATGGCCACGGTCTTGATGCCCAGTTCTTTACAAGCGCGGATCACTCGCAGCGCGATTTCTCCGCGATTGGCAATCAGAACTTTCTTAAACACGTCTCGGCTCCGATACGATGGCGAGGACCGCCTTTAGAATGACCTATGAAGCGGCTTTGGGATCGATCAGAAACAGCGCCTGACCATATTCCACCGACTTTGTGTTTTCCACCAAGATCTTGGCAAGGCGACCATCCACTTCCGACTCAATTTCATTCATGAGTTTCATCGCTTCGACGACACACAACACTTGGCCCTTTTTCACAACGTCACCTTCTTCAACGTAGGGATCCGCATCGGGTGAGGGCGACCGGTAGAACGTGCCGACGATAGGGGACGTGACGGTCAAGAAACCCGTGCTTGCGTCTGATACTGCTGTCGTGGCTGAAGCGGAATGCATCGGTTGTTGAGGCGGAGTGGGGGCAAACTCCTGCGCGGATGTCGCGAGCGGTCTGGCGGCGAGATCATGGCGGACGCGGATGCGGATGCCTTGTCGTTCAAACTCGAGCTCGGTCAAATTATTACGCCGAAGCAGGTCGATCAGTTCTTGGATTTGCTTGGTCGATCCCCCTGTGAGTGAACCCTCATGCCCGGTCTCCTCTCCAGCCTGCGGCAACACCACCCGACGAGCCTTGGTTTTTGCATGAGTAGATCGACGACGGCTCACCGAACACGCTCCACGTAGGATCTGGTGCGAGTATCGATCCGAATGACGGTGCCAACCTCCAAGTAAAGCGGAACCTTGATCGTCGCCCCCGTTTCCACGACCGCCGGCTTGGTTCCTCCAGATGCCGTGTCTCCACGCACACCCGGATCCGCATCCACGACCTTGAGCTCGATGAAGTTCGGCAGCTCAACGGCGATCGGGCGATGCTCATAGACGAGGATCTTGGCGATCATATTTTCTTTCAATAAATCGGCATTCTCTCCCAACTGACTCTTCTCAAACGTCAATTGCTCATACGTCTCGGTATCCATCAACGTGTAGGAATCTCCGGTCGCATAGAGGAACTGCATGTCACGCTCTTCTAAATCAGGCTCTTCAAACCGTTCCCCTGATCGAAACGTCCGGTCCAACACATTTCCGGAGAGATAGCTTTTCAACTTCGTCCGTACGAACGCACCGCCCTTGCCGGGCTTGACGTGTTGAAACTCGACGATATGAAAGGGCTCGCCTTCGACCATTAAGCGTACCCCGCTACGAAAATCCACCGTAGAAATCACTCGCAACTCCCTTCTATGAAACACATAACCGGCCCGGTGACATTCTGATTGCGCTTCCGTCTTCGCTCCGCTTATTGAGGTACTGCCGCCGAAGAACCCTTGGATCCGGCAGCAGATATGTGCTCGCACAATCCTCGCAAGGCCAAGAGATACCCCGAGGCACCGAAGCCGGCGAGCTGTGCCAACGCGACCCCCGACACATATGAATGCTGTCTGAATTCTTCACGCCGATAGATATTGGACAGATGGACCTCGACGGTGGGCAACTCAACGGCGGCCAGGGCGTCGCGTATCGCGATGCTGGTGTGCGTGTAGGCCGCTGGATTGATGATAATGCCGTGATACCCGCGTCGTGCTTCCTGGATCCAGTTCACCAATTCTCCTTCGAGATTCGACTGACGAATAACCAGTTCAGCTCCAAGTTCACCACCCAGCTTTTCCAGTGACGCATCGATCATATCAAGCGTCGTCGTCCCATAAATGGAGGCTTCTCGATTACCCAACAGGTTCAGATTGGGACCGTGAAGGACCAGGATGCGCAGCATATCGCGTACAATGCCTCCCCTATACACCTGCCTCGCCCTACCACGTCAAGGGCGGCATTCTAGCAGCCCCCTCTCAGGGGGTCAAACTGCTGAGGTCATGGGGGAAGTTCAAGAAGAGACTTACACTTGGGGATCTCGTCGGCGGATCTGGAGCTGGTTGAGCCACTGCTCAAGCCGTGCAGTCACGAGACTTCTGGATTTCTGTGCGGCCTGGTCCCTGGATCCATTTGTAGGAATACGCGTTTCTTCCGAGCGGGGCACGCTACTCAACAATCCCTTGGCCTCATCTTTCGTTGCCGGCGTCGCGTCGTCTATGGCGGATGTCATACCCTCGCCGCGAGGCCGATTGGCGTCAAGGCTTGCGAGTTTGACCAGTTTCTCACCCGATTGTCCTGGTGATGATGCTTCCGTTCCATGAGCCGGTGCGTCGAATCCGGCACAGAGCGACAAGGCTTCTTGGTCACGCGGATTGATGGATAATATGACGCTGCATGACCGGATGGCCGAGTCCGTGGCCCCTTGAGCCGCATAGAGTTTGGCCAATGTTCGATGGGCACGAAGGTTATCGGGACTTACCTTGATGGCTTCTTCGAGAATGGCCTTCGCCTTGACTGGTTGGTTCAACTGCTCATAGGCGCGTCCCAACGCGACCATGGCCGTGATGAATCCTGGATAGAGCTTCAACCCATCTTCAAGAACAGCCACCGCCTCTTCCCACATGCCGGCTTTGCCGTATTCTTCTGCCAGCGGGATAAACGCCTTGGATCCAGGATCTTTCGCGAAGGCCAAGGCCAACCGATCAATTTCGGCGGCGTTACCGACTTTCTTTGGACCTGACGCCATAGCCCCAGTCACTCCACCAAGGATTCGCGACGAGGCGAGATCAAACAGAGCTCATGCACCGCAGTCAGAATTTCGTCGGCCAGTCGTCGCTTGGGCATCAGACCCAGGACTCTCTGTTCGCCCGCCGCCGAGAGAATGACGACCGCATTGTCGTCACTGCCGAACCCACATCCCGCCTGCGTGACATCATTCGCAATGATGAGATCCAGCCCTTTCCCTCTCAACTTGTCTTTCGCATGCAACAATACGTGTTCGGTTTCCGCAGCGAATCCAACCATAATTTGCGATGTTCGATGCGCGGCCAGCATCGCCAGAATGTCCGGGGTAGCTTCCAGGTCGAGCATGAGCTCGGATTTCCCCCGCTTTTTGAGTTTCTGTGTCGCCTGACTTTTGGGACGAAAGTCCACAACCGCTGCAGCCATGATCAGAACGTTCGCAGCAGGGAAATGCCGATTCAACGCATCGGCCATCTCGCTCGCCGTATTGACCGAAACGGTGGTCACCCCTGGAGGAGGCGTGAGAGAGGACGGTCCTGTAACCAAGATTACCTCCGCACCTCGATCTCGCGCGGCCTCTGCAATGGCATATCCCATCTTCCCCGAGGAATGGTTCGAAATAAAGCGAACCGGATCAATAGGTTCCTGAGTCGGGCCTGCGGAAACCAACACCTGCTGTCCCTGCCAATCCCGCCGGGGGTTCAGCGCGGCATGCACGGCATTCATGATTCGTGACTCTGTCGGAAACCTCCCTTGTGCGACGTGTCCTGATGCCAGCGGACCGACATCGGGATCGAGCACGACGACGCCGCGGGCTCGAAGCACCTGCACATGTTGAACGACCGTGGGATGTGTCCACATGTCCCCGTCCATGGCCGGGGCGACAATCATGGGACACCGAGCGTTCAACAGCATCGTACTCAGCAGATCATCCGCCAGACCAAGTGCCGCCTTTGCCAGGAAATTGGCCGTCGCCGGCGCCACAATGATTGCATGGGCTTGTTCCGGGACAGCGAGGTGGACCATTTCTTCATGAGATTCAAAAAGGTCCGTCGCCACTCGTCTTCCCGACAGGACTTCAAACGTAAGGGGAGTCACAAATTTCGTGGCGGCTTGAGTCATGACCACGGACACGGTGGCCCCGTCACGCGCAAGCGATCGAAGCAACCCAACCGCTTTATACGCAGCGATGCTGCCCGTTACCCCAAGGACAAGCCTCTTACCCCGCGGATGGGTCGGCACTTGCGCTTCCTCCAAAACCTACTCCTCAGCCGGAGCCACCGTCGGCTGTACCGTATCATCGACGTAGACACTGAGTTCCTTCTTGATTTCGCGGGCGTCCTCTCCGGTCATCATCGCGATGCGCTCGGTTTCACCCTCTTTCCCTCGCTTGGCCTCCTTCATTGCATCACGGGCGTCCTTGCCGGTCAAATACTTGACATGACCTCTCAGCACCTCGTCGAGCGCCATAGTTGTTTCTTTGGTGAAGCGAGAGACCCACGTTGACTTCGCGCCTTGAGTCAAGTGTTTCGCGCGCTGTGACGCGACGATCACCAAGCGGTGGCGGGAATCGAACTCATTGGACGTGTATTGCGGCAACAAGCTCAGCATGTCGATCATAGTCAGTCTAGCTCCCCTCGTTATAGGTTATGAAGTGGATGACGGTTCCGTTTCCGCGGATTTTGCGTCTTTCTCAAAAATAAAGCTTTGTTCAAGCCAATGTAGGTCCATCCGTTCGGTCTTCAAACGTTCCGCAATGAAAATGCTTTGCAGCTCACGGAGAGATTGCGTCAGATCATCGTTGCGGACGATGTAATAATATTCCCTGAAACACCAGACCTCCTCCTTCACCTTTTGCAATCGGCGAACAATCTCCTCCTGAGAGTCGGACCCTCGACCGTGGAGTCGAGCGCGCAGAATGTCCATCGATGGAGGAAGAATGAAAATATAGACGGCATCGCCGAATTTCTTCTTAATCTGAAGCGCGCCCTGGACATCGATTTCCAGTAAGACATCGATACCCTGCTCCATCTTATCCATCAAGGGCTTTCGCGGTGTTCCGTACCAGTGGGAATACACGTGCGCGTACTCCAAGAACTCATTTCTCGCAACCATATCGTGAAAAACGTTCTCGTCGATAAAGAAGTACTCACGTCCGTGTTCTTCTCCTGGCCGCGGTGCTCTTGTCGTAAACGAGACTGAATGCCACACCCCGGAAACCGACGCCACGATCTGTTTGCACAACGTCGTCTTCCCGGCCCCTGAGGGAGCTGAAACGATGTACAGGATTCCTCGACGTTCAGGAGCTTGCCGATTCCCCGTCACACCCGGAGGGAGATTACTTGTAGTGATCGCGGTGCTCATTCGACATTCTGTATCTGTTCACGTATGCGCTCAAGCTCCGCCTTCATCCGGACCACGTCGGCCCTGATCCCCGCGTCATTCGCTTTTGATCCAACAGTATTGACTTCCCGGCCTAATTCCTGAAGAAGAAAATCCAACGTCTTCCCCACCGACTCGGTCCCTTGAAGCGCACGCTCAAACTGTATCATATGGGTGTCTAGTCTGACCAATTCTTCCGTAATGTCGCACCGATCGGCATACAGAGCCAACTCTTGATTGAGCCGAGGGAGGTCCGGGATAGCGTCTGTCAACAATTTTTCCACTCGCTGCTTCATGCGGTCGAAGGTTTCCTGCGCAATGAAGGGAGCGCGGGACGAGATCGCGCTCCTGCATTGACGCACGAGGTCGAGTCGAGCCAAGATATCCTGCGCAAGCAAGACTCCCTCCTTCTCACGCATCTTCACCATATCCGACACCGCGAGCGACCCGAGTTTCTCCACCATTTTCGTGAGCTTAGGATCGTCGGCCGCCTGCTCAGACAGCGCGACAATATCGCGAAAACCCGCCATCAGCCCGATGTCAATGGAGCCTTTAAGTTTCAGTGTGCGTTGGAGTGTACGGAGAGCCTGATGGTACTGCTTCGCTAGACCAACGTCAAGTTGCACGGCACGAGTATTTCCCCGACTCCCCTGAAGCAGCACCGTAAGATCGACTCGCCCACGGACACAATGTTGCTGGATCGTCTTCTTGAAGCTTTCCTCCAGCCCACTCATCGACTTCGGCAGGCGAATGGAGGTTTCAAGGAACCGATGGTTCACCGATCTCACTTCAATGCTGACGGTCCCATCGGCCCATAGTCCCTGTCGCCGACCAAATCCGGTCATGCTCTTAATCATTTCGGTAGTTTTCCTTCCCACTCACAGACATCGTAAATCGGACACACGAGGCAGCGAGGCTTCCGCGCGAGGCATATATACCGACCATGAAGGAGTAACCGTTGGGATACCTTCGTCCACTGCGTTGGCGGATACACCGATTGCAGATCGCGTTCGATTTGCTCAGGGTGACTCGAATGGGTCAAGCCGAGTCGGTTGGCCACCCGTCGCACATGCGTATCGACCACAATACCCGGTTTCCCGAATGCGGCCCCAAGAAGGACGTTCGCAGTTTTTCGTCCGACACCAGGTATCGACGTGAGTTCTTCCATCGTATCAGGAACTTGCCCCTTGAATTGCTCACTAATGACCTGCGCGCAACCGATCAAATTTTTCGCTTTACTCTTATAAAAACCCGTTGATCTGATCAATGGCTCCAATTCCGTCGACGTCGCTTTCGCCATGACCTGAGGTGTGCGATACCGTTTGAAGAGGGTCGGCGTGACCTGATTCACTCGCTGGTCCGTGCACTGCGCTGAAAGAATTGTCGCGACCAGCAGCTCCCACGGCGAACGATGCGTTAATTCCACCGGCGCCACCGGCATGGCGTGACGAAGACGCAGAGCAATCTGCGCCGGGCGGTCGAGCGCAGGCTGTGTCCTCATGCGTGTGGTTTTCTTCATGGCGGCCCGATTGTGCAGAGGTTACCGACGAGATGCAAGCGCCAGCGCTTCATCCTGCAACGGGGGACGAGCGGTCTGACATTCACTACTTGGCAGAGATCTCACGTGTGCTTCCAATCGGGCCAAGAGAGGCCCAAGCGTCGCAGGCTGGAGCGCCGAAATACCGATGGCTCCGTATCGTCGGCACAGCAACTCAACGCGCGGTGGTGACATCTGGTCACACTTATTAAACACGAGCAGCCTAGGGATCGCATTCAACTGCAAGTCTTCAAGAATGGCGACGACAGCCGTAATCTGAATGTCGATGTCTGCGGCGCTGCCATCGACAACATGCAGCAGGAGATCAGCCCCTCGTAGCTCTTCGAGCGTTGTCCGAAAGGCGCCGACCAGTTCTTGCGGAAGATCACGGATAAATCCTACCGTATCGGTGATGATGACTTCGCGATCTTCCGGGAACCGCAGGCGTCGGCTCGTCGTGTCCAGAGTTTCAAACAATCTGTTTTGCGCCGATACCTGACTGCTTGTCAGCACGTTGAGCAACGTCGACTTACCGACGTTCGTATAGCCCACGAGAGAAACGACGGGGAGTCCGTGCCGATCTCGCCTGGACCGACGTTGGTCTTGCTGGCGCCCGAACTGTGTCAATTCCCGTTCTAAGTGCGTGATGCGGTCGCGCACACGGCGACGATCGGTTTCCAGTTTGGTTTCACCCGGCCCCCGAGTGCCGATCCCGCCGCCCAGGCGCGAGAGTTGGGTGCCCTTTCCGGATAATCGTGGAAGCAGGTACCGCAACTGCGCGAGTTCCACCTGTACTTTGCCTTCACGGCTGTGAGCCCGGCGGGCAAAGACGTCCAGGATCAGTTGCGTCCGGTCGATCACCTTGATATCAGTCATCTCTGAAATCGCTCGCAGTTGAGCCGGAGACAACGTTTGATCAAAGATCACCATGTCCGCGCCCCGATGGAGCGTCTGAATCAGGACATCCTTCATCTTGCCGCGTCCCAAGAGATAGCGCTGATGCCCATCCGGCGTTCTCTGCACGACCCGGTCGACCACCATGACGTCGGCGGAGTTTGCCAGCTCCGCCAATTCGACTAAACGCTCTTCCTGCTCAGACCGACTTTTGACGGAGGCGCTGACAAGTATCGCTGATTCCTTCCCGCTCTCAACCGCATAGTGCCCTCGCGCCTGCTGAAGGTCTGATTCGAGCTCTTCGATGAATTGGTCGAACATCATGGAGAGATCGTGGAAGGGGACAGCCTTGAGCACGTTGAACAATTGCCCGGCCGAATTAGGCGCCAGCAGGTGAGCGATATACAGATCGCCTAGCCGGCCATCCTCGGTAACGGAGAGGAGGCCAATGAGATCAAGCCGCAAGAACGCGAGGTCGGTGAGCATCTCTTGATTTAAGGGCTGATCATGCAGTTGTGTGCGAATGAATCTCAAGCCACGGAGCGATCGCGCACCGGCACGGAACAGAGTCAGTGTTGTGGAAGACAACGTCAATTCCGTTCCCACAATCACTTCCTGAACTTGTCCACGCCGGGTCAACAGCACGCCAATCGGACGGCGGAGCTCAATGGTCAGTTGGGCCATTGCCTTCGCGAGCTCTGGGGTCACGACCTTGTCGGGTAAGACACGACGTCGGTACAGTCGCTCAAGCGACACGACTTGGCTGGTGCGCAGTCCTGCGACCTGACCTCGGATATCAGGAATGGGCGTTCTCCTTATCTGCATGAATCGTCACGAATCTCTCAGCCGGGCTGATATCGAGATCGGAATGCGGTCGTTCTCCGTTCATCAGCAACTGACGCCCCGCCGAGGCAATCATGGCAGCGTTGTCTGTGCAATACTCGATAGGCGGCAGCGAGAGGCAAACGCCTTCACGTGCCGCGCGCTCGCTCAGTATGGTCCTCAACCGGGAATTGGCTGAGACCCCTCCCACGACGGCCAGCGCGGTCAGGTTCGACTGTCTGAGGGCCACGAAGGCCTTTGTGGCTAAGACCTGCACAATAGCCTCTTGGTAGCCGGCCGCCAAGTCGGCAGCCTGATGCGGTCGCAGAGGACCATCCATTTCTCGTAACTTATACAACAACGCCGTCTTGAGCCCACTGAAGCTAAACTCAAGACTGCTCTTTGCCCGGTGGAATCGAGGAAACCGAATGGCCTGCGAATCACCGGAACGTGCGATTCGATCAACGGCTGGTCCACCCGGAAAACCCAAGCCAAGCATCTGGGCTCCCTTATCAAACGCCTCGCCGGCGGCGTCGTCACGAGTGCGCCCCAACAGAATACACCGACCACCGACTTCATGGCGATAGAGATGGGTATGGCCTCCCGAGACAACCAATACAATGCAGGACGGTGGGAATGTCGGATCGGCGAGCCATGCGGAAGCGATGTGGCCCTGCAAATGATTGACCCCGATGACCGGAATCCCCAAACCGTAACTCAAGGCTTTGGCATAATTCACTCCCACCAAAAGCGCTCCAGCCAATCCAGGTCCCTGGGTGACGGCCACGGCACCGAGAGCATGTTTTGGGACTTGGGCGATCGCCAAAGCTTCTTCGACGACCAAATCGATCGTCCCAAGGTGAGCTCGCGCGGCTAATTCCGGAACGACTCCACCGAACTTTTCATGGACTGTCACTTGTGAAGACACCACATTTGAAAGCACCTCTCCCGCATGACCGAGCACGGCTGCAGCCGTTTCATCACATGATGACTCGATTCCGAGAACCAGGTCCGGACGCCATTGAGTCCCAGATTGAAATACAGACTGTGTAGGGGAGGAACACATCTCGTTACGAATGGGCCAGATGATATTGAATAACAAAACGGCCCCTGCAGCGATCCGCCACAGAGGCCGCTCACGATTGCATGGAGACACCAACGATCACAAAGGGCGCTAGACTCCGGCCATTGCCTCCTGCTCGATGAAAGTCGGAGCTCCGTCTCGCAGAACCACTTTCACCTTGCGGCTTTCCTTGAAGCGTCCTCTGATGAGCTCATCGGAGAGCGGGTCACCGATGGCACGTTGGATCGCCCGCCGCATTGGTCTCGCTCCATATAACGGCTCATAGCCCTCTTTGATAAGCCATTGCTTGACTTCGTCGTCGACCTCAATCTCAATCCCTTTGTCCAATAGGCGAAGGTTTAGCTCACGGAGCAGGATATCCAAGATGCTATAGAGCTGTTCTTTTTCCAGCTGATGGAAGATTACGATTTCATCGATTCGGTTCAGGAACTCCGGACTGAACGACTTCCGAAGCTCTCCGAGTACTTCTTCCTTCTTCCGACGCGCGGCCTCACCTTCTGTGCTCTGGAACCCAAGAGAAACACCCTTCTGAATCATTTTTGTCCCGATATTGGACGTCATGATGACGACCGTATTCTTGAAATCAACCTTTCGTCCGAGACTATCGGTCAGCACGCCGTCGTCCAGTACTTGAAGAAGGACATTGAACACGTCCGGGTGCGCTTTCTCGATCTCATCGAACAAGACGACAGAATAAGGCCGACGGCGAACCTTCTCGGTCAGCTGCCCCCCTTCTTCATACCCCACATAGCCGGGAGGAGCGCCGAAGAGACGAGAGCTCGTAAATTTCTCCTGATATTCGGACATATCGACACGAATCAACGCGTCTTCGCTGTTGAATAGAAACTCCGCCAATGTCCTAGCCAGTTCCGTTTTCCCGACACCCGTGGGTCCCAGGAAGATGAACGAACCGATCGGTTTCTTGGCTTCCTTCAAGCCGGCACGAGAACGGCGGATGGCACGAGCGACCGCCGAGATCGCCTCATTTTGACCGATGACTCGTTTATGGAGAAACTCTTCCATGCGCAAGAGCTTATTGGACTCTTCTTCCTCCAGTTTAAAGAGCGGAATGCCGGTCATTTTTGAGACAACGTAGGCAACATCCTCTTTGCCGATCACAGGCTTATTCTTTTCCTGATTCTTTTTCCATTCTCGCTTGGATTCGTCGAGGAGCTTGCGCAACCGCTCTTCCTCCTCGCGATGCCGTACGGCCTCCTCGAAATTCTGCATGGAGATTGAGAGTTCTTTCTCTCGTGAAACCTTCTTCAGCTCTTGCTCCATCGCTTTCAATTCAGTGGGGAGAGCATAGGTCTGCAGTTTGGCGCGGGAACCCGTTTCGTCGATCAAATCGATCGCTTTGTCCGGAAGGAACCGGTCGGTAATGTACCGATCCGACAATTTCACGGCCTCCACAATGGCGTCTTCCGTGATTTCCACTCCATGATGTTCTTCGTATCGGTCCCGAAGCCCTTGGATAATGAGGATCGTTTCGTCGAGATTGGGCGGCTGAACATGGATGGGTTGGAATCGCCGTTTCAAAGCACCGTCTTTTTCAATATGCTTCCGGTACTCATCCAAGGTCGTCGCTCCGATACATTGAATCTCGCCGCGCGATAAGGCCGGCTTCAACATATTGGAGGCATCAATGGACCCTTCCGCCGCTCCGGCTCCAACCAGGGTGTGAAGTTCATCGATGAAAATAATGATATTGCCCGCCTGGACAATCTCCTTCATTACCACCTTGAGGCGTTCTTCAAATTGTCCGCGATACTTTGTGCCTGCAACGAGCGACCCGAGATCCAAGGCAATGACTCGACGAGAGAGCAGGTTGTCCGGAACTTCGGATTGAATGATGCGCTGAGCAAGTCCCTCGACGATCGCGGTTTTCCCCACACCAGACTCGCCGATCAGCACGGGATTGTTCTTGCTTCTCCGGCTGAGAATCTGCAACACACGTTCGATTTCGTCGGCTCGCCCGATCACCGGATCCAATTGACCTTCTTGAGCCAACTGCGTCAGATCACGGCCAAACTCATCCAGCGCCGGGGTGTTGCTCTTTCGATCACGTTCACGGGGAGCAGATTTCCGCAAAAACGTCACGGTCAGTTGACGCGCCGTCAAAAGATTCGCGCCCAAACTCCGAAGAATTTTCCCACCGATTCCCTCTTCTTCCCGTAGGAGCCCAAGGAGAAGATGTTCACTACCGATGTGGTTGTGGCCCAGCAGGCGGGCCTCCTCAACACCATACTCAATGACCTTCTTCACGCGCGGGCTAAATGGGATTTCCCCAAACGTCATCGTCGTTCCTCCGCCAGGCAGATTTCGCTCGATTTCCAACCGAATCTGCTCGGTAGAGAGGCCCATCTTTTTCAGAATCATAAGGGCGATGCCATCGGACTCACGGAGGATGGCCAGGACGAGATGTTCAGTCCCTAGATAGTCGTTTTGGTGTCGCTCAGCCTCCTCGCGTGCGAGGATGATGATCTTTCGACCTTTGTCCGTGAATCGTTCGAACATCCTGCCTCCTTCTCAGAGAGTGAAACTTCTGGCCGCGTTCGAGCAAAACCCTTGAAAAACCTTGCTGTGATTCTAACCACAGTATGTGCGAGAGTCAAGATTGAGCGGAGAACGAGACAGCGAGTTGACGGCCACGTTCCCGCTTTCTCTTGCTCTGGGTGTACCGACAGGAGAAGGTCCATGACTTTCCGTTGACATGAAAATCAGCATCCCGATACAATCACGCTCCCCGTTCGTCCGACCATATGCCTGGTATCCATGAAAAGTAAAAGCATCGGGATCTTGACCAAGCCCAAGTTCCCCGAAGTAAGAGACACGTTGCTCGGTGTGGCTGCCTGGCTCCGTGCCCGTAGCATTGATGTCTTGCTCGACACAACCTCTGCAACGCTCTTGAGCGAGGTCGGAGGAATTCCCAAGACGCAACTGGCTCAGAAAGCCGATGTTCTCCTGGTGCTCGGAGGGGACGGAACCATTCTCAATGCCGCACGGCTCGCGGCAGAACGGAGCATTCCGATCCTGGGAGTCAATATGGGTGGCCTTGGCTTCTTGACGGAAGTCCGATTGGACAACCTCTATCCTTCCCTCGAACGGGTATTTGCCAACGATTTTACCCTTGATGAACGACTGATGCTGGCAACACACGTCCATCGGCATGGAGAAACCGTTGCGAGAGGCATCGTACTCAATGATGTCGTCATCAGCAAAGGCACCCTGGCTCGCATGATTGAACTCCACATCGCCATTGATGGCCAGTTCGTGACGAATCTACGAGGGGACGGCCTGATCATTGGAACCCCGACAGGCTCTACAGCGTACTCGCTCTCTGCCGGAGGACCTATCATGAACCCCGCTCTGCAGGCCCTCATTTTGACGCCGATCTGCCCACACACACTGACACATCGTCCGTTAATCGTACCAGGCAATGTCGTCATTGAAGTGACGTTGACAAGTAAAGATGACGGATCGATGGCTACACTCGATGGGCAGGTCGGCGTCTCCATCACACAAGGAGATACCGCGGTCATTCAGACTTCAGACTATCGAACCCGATTGATCAGGTTTCCGGAAAGCCACTACTATGAAGTGTTGCGGGAAAAACTGAAATGGGGGCATGCGTAAAGATGAAGCCTGCCAGGCACCTCACACTCTCCTCTCCTCAATATACTCGAGCATCTCCTGGTTGACTGAAAACTTGAACTCCCCGATACAATCGGACTTCTCGACGCATGCGTGTTCTGCCGCAGCCAGCGCCCGTAACCCATTCACATCAACCGGACGACTCTGACGTTGCTTCAACCGTGCATGCAAGCGATCCAGAATAATGTTAACGTCTCCCCCCTTCGCCTTGGTGGCTAGGTACCGCTCAACCACCTCCGCACACCAATCTCCGTCACGCTTGGCGACGCCGACGAGGCCCTCGCTGGCTTTCCGTGCCCAACCGGCCAAAAACACGCCGTCCATCACCTTGCCTTCTGATTCGTCATAGGCTTGAAAGAGCGCATCATCGGGGTCATTCCCGGTCTTGGTCGGGTTCGTGGTAAACATGCCGTTCTTATAGGGCAGCCCGACGGTTTCATCCACCTTGTCGCCAACCGCAAACACGACAGAATCACAGGGAAATTCATAATACTGCTTCAATCCAGCCGCGACGGTATCCTCACCCTTCGGGTCAAGCCGGTTATCTTCCATTTCAAGTCCACGCACCCGATTCTGGCTGTCAACCAGGATACGCTTCGGCGACGCAAGGAAACGGAACCCCATCTTTGTCTCGGATACCTTCGACTCACATTTTGTAAATTCGTCCGTGAATGCCTTCAAGACCTCATCGGGATTCTGGCCGACCTTAGCAAGGCGATCCTTGATGCGTTCAAACTCAGTTTTGATCCCATCGAGATCCATGTTGGCACAGATACTGCGAATCTCTTTTGGATTGTACTTACGTTCCACGGGTCCCCGCCTGACGATGGCCGTGACCCTTTCAACTTTCTTGTAGCGGATCAACCAGTGGGCAATATCCACCATCACATCGCCCGCCCCAATTACTGCAACATGTTTTCCCATTTCAAATGGACGGTCGCCGAAGCCGGGTAAACGATTGAAGTGATAGACCACATCTTTGGCATGAAACACGCCCTGAGCTGAGTCCCCCTCGACACCGATGGCCTTGGTTCCCTGCGCACCGATCGTGAAAACTACCGCATTCGCACCCAGCCCTCGCACATCTTCGACCGTGAGGTCTTTTCCGTTCCCGATGGAGACATTTCCGAAATAATGGACGTTCTTCTGCTGAAGAAGTTCCCAGTACTGTTTCTTGAGCCCGCCACGGAGTTTCAGCTTAGAGGGAAAGATCCCGTATTCAGCCAATCCACCGAATTTGATATCGCGATTGAGAATAATGATTTCGTGGCCGGCTTTCGAGAGCGCGCTGGCGACAGCCATCCCTGCCGGTCCTGCTCCTGCCACAATAATCACTTGCGTCTGTGTCCCGCTCATACAGTGTTCCTTAAGAGTTAAGTGATAGAAAATCCTGCAATATCAACGGATCGCGGACTTTAGCATAGCCGTTCCCGCACTGTCAAAACGCGCAGGCAACGCACCGACATGATCGACTGAATCTTTGCTTGCACACCTCTCCGCTGTCGACTAGAATACCGCCGATTTCAACAAGGAGAGTGCTCTGTCGTCTCACGTATCCTATTTAGATCCGCGCATCTGACATATTCCTCACATCTTTCGTATGCAGACAGATCAACCTCCACCCTGCTGGGCCATGCCCTAGGCGAACAATTCATTGAACAATTCCATGCCCGGTAGCCCATCCATCGCTCCACCGCTCGATAAAGATCCCATGCCGTTCATATCCTTCCATCACATCGGCAAGGATGACGGGGCAACGCCTCTCCGGAAGCTGGGCACAAATGAGGCCTACGCCGTCCCGAACTTTGAACTCGCTGAGGAGCTGATTGCCCATGGCGCTAACAGCGCGCGCATTGCCATCAGCCCACCTGAGTCTACTGAAAGCCGGCCTCGAGAATATTCCCAAGCGGCGCCAGGTACACCACTCATCCCCACCTCACCATTCGAGTTCAAACGATCGATTGTCATCGTCCTCCCAACTTACAATGAACGCGCCAATCTTGAGGCGCTTGTTCGGGCGATCAGCCGATATCTCGTCGCTGATATCGTGGTCGTTGATGACAACTCCCCGGATGGGACCGGAGAGTTAGCCGATCAGCTCAGTTGTCGGTATGGGCATGTGCACGTCCTGCACCGGCCAAACAAAGAAGGACTTGGGCCAGCCTATCTCGCAGGATTTGCGTGGGCGCTGCAGCGGAATTACCATCTCATCATTGAAATGGATTGTGACTTCAGTCATGCGCCCTGGGATCTGCCCCGCTTGGTGCACCGCTGCCACACGGCCGACCTGGTGATCGGAAGCCGCTACGTGCCCGGGGGTGGGACCGAAAACTGGAATGCCCGCCGTCGTTTCATATCCCGCTGCGGGAATACCTATGTCAGCCTCTTCCTGGGCTCGACCATCCACGATTGGACAGGAGGATTCCGCTGCTATCGCCGCGAGCTCCTGGCACGGATGAACCTCGCCACCGTCCAAGCAAAAGGGTACATCTTTCAAGTAGAGCTGGCCTGGCGGGCTGTGCAACTGGGCGCGGATGTCGATGAATTACCCATCCGCTTTTGCGATCGCATTGAAGGCCAAAGCAAACTCGGCTGGCAGTCCATCGTCGAAGCGCTGATGGAAGTACCCAAAATGTATCTGCGGGCATAGCTAGTCGATAAAACGCTTCTCTTCGTTTTTCCAGTCTTCCGGCAAACACTCCCGCATCACATCGAGACGTGAACCGTGCCAGGCTCGGTTGCTAGCACAGAAACTCATGATTCACACATGGCCTCATGAGGGAAATCTCCGGATCAGGCGGATTGAGCTTGGTCAGATCGACGATGAGTTCGTCCTTCGCATTGGCTAAAATCTGGTCCAGCAGGCTGCTCTTCGTCGGAACAACTGCATGCACTGGCTCAAACATCAGGTCAAACCCTTTCGCAGCCGTCGGCCGCATAGGATACCGCCGATCATAGATCATCCCATAGGCCGGAATACCGTAAATGATTCTCCAATTCCCCAGAATGATGTGCAACTCCGTCCCATGAATGTAGAATCCGCCCGTCGTGATAATTCGCCGGGCGAAGGTCTGCGGCTGGCTCAAATAAAAGGTCACTCGCTCGTTGGCTTTCGCCTCAGCCAGCGCCTCCGATATCCGCACAGACAGGAGAGTCAATTCCTCATCCGTGAAGGCCGGAACCAAGGGAGACTCCCCTCGCATCCACCGCTGCAGCGCAATCCAATGCTCCTGCACCTTCAATCCCGACAAAATCATCCGCAATCTATCCGGCTCGATCGTGAACGGATGGGCATGGTGGCTCGGTGGCCATTCCGCAAGCACTTCGGAATCCTCTTCCAACCGCACGAAGTTGACCGGATCCTCGTAAATAATTCGCGATGGCACATGAGGCGCGGCACAACCGGCCAGTATCGCGCACACAAGTGCGCCCCATGAAACGTGAAACATGAAACGTGAAACGATGGTTCGGATCATCCTTCTTCTTTCTTTCTCGGTACGTCTTCCCGTTCATCCTTCGCTGATCGTGACGGTCATCTCGGCTCGCTCCAGAGGATTGTCCCGCCCGTCACGCTTCATGTTGACGATCTTATCGGCCACATCCATTCCGCTCACCACCTCGCCGAATGCCGTGTATTGCCAATCGAGGAAATTGGCGTCAGCGACGCAAATAAAGAACTGCGAGCCGGCGCTATCTGGATCATTCGCGCGGGCCATCGAGACGATACCTCGCTTGTGTGGCGTACTGTTGAACTCCGCCTTTACTTTATGACCCGGTCCACCCATTCCATGGGACGAACGGTCGGAATTCTTACTGTTCGGATCTCCTCCTTGAATCATGAACCCGGGAATGACACGGTGAAACGTCGTCCCATTGTAAAACCCATCTTTGGAGAGCTTCACAAAGTTATTGACGTGACCGGGCGCCACATCGGGGAAAAACCGAAGGACGATTTCTCCCACGGATTGCCCTTTACTTGTCACGGCTATCGTTGCCTGTGTCTTCGCGCCGATATCAGCCATTACATACGTCCTTTCTAAGTTAGCGAAAGAGAAACGGAGGAGGTGCCATTCCCGCCTCCAACCCCTGGTTGACGGCCGTCCAGCTGAGGCCGTCGTCGCTGCGAAATACCCCTGAGCTCGTCCCCGCGTAGAGCCCTTTGTCACCCGACCCGATCAACACTTGCACGGCAAGGTTCGTGAGTCCCTTATTGACCGGAATCCATTGCTTGCCCTTGTCCACCGTCCTAAAAATCCCGTTCCCGGTTGCCACGACTACGCCTTGATCACTGAATACAATGCCCCTGATAGAATCGTTAGGGAGCGCTCGACTGATCGGTCGCCACGTAAGTCCGCCGTCGACGCTCCGAAAGACTCCGCCGTCGAACGTGCCGGCCAAAATACTTTGATCCTGATCGATGGCAAGAACACGAATGAAATTTTCGATCATTCCCTCGTGATCCTTCAGCCCATGCCGCATACGAACCCAGCCGGTAGAGCGAGGGCTCAACCGAAAGATGCCTTGACCGGACGTCCCGGCGAATAAGGTTCCATCAGCTGAACGAACGAGTGCGTGGACCAGAATATCATCCAACCCCGAGGTCACGGGTGTCCAATGATCCTCGGAGCCGGCCAGGCGATACACGCCATCCCCGGTACCGGCAAACAGTTCGTGGTTTACCGCCAGTAAGGCTTTGACTTCAAGCCGTTTGAGCCCGGCATTGACGGGCTGCCAGCTGTTTCCCTTATCGCGCGAACGAAACACGCCACCACGAAACGTACCGGCATAGACCGCTCCGTCTTTCGCCGAGGCCAAACTCAAGATAAAAGGATCGGTGATGCCACCGCCTACGGGAGCCCATGTCGCGCCTTGGTCCACGGTGCGAAAAATCCCATGCCCGAAGGATCCGGCATAGAGAACTCCATTGCCGCCTATCACCAGGGCCTGTACGCTGGCTGCGGCTTGTTCCGAATATCCCGGTGTCGTCGACGGTTCTGATACCGGCAGCGGATCGAGCGTCTCGGGGCTTTCCGCACCGGCCGTACCGAGAAGACCACCGCAGACCAGCATCGCGGACATGATGGCCCGTATCCGCCGGGTCTCTCCCTGTCTCATCGTACCCTCGTTCCCGCGGTGTTGATCGGCAGATCCGGGTCAAGCGGCAAATCGATCCCTCCCGAGTCCGGTTTTCGTCCGAATAGCCGGGCGCCGAGAATCCCGATCTCATACAGCACCATCAAGGGCACCGCCATCAGAAGCATGGTAAAGAGCGTGGCATCCGGAGTGACGACGGCGGAGACGATGAGACATATTAAAATGGCATGTTTACGGTAGCGCGCGAACGTATGCGCCGACGCCATCCCGGTCATTGCCGCCAGCGTCATCGCCAGCGGCAATTCAAAGGCACAACCGAAGATGAGCAGGAATTTCACGTTGAAATCAATGTAGGTGCCGACACTCAGCTGCGGAGTGATATCACGATCGAGTCCAAAACTCACGAACAGATCGATCACGAGCGGCAAAATCACCACATTGCAGAAGACCAGCCCCAACGCGAACAGCCCTCCGGCCACCACGAACAGCGGGATCGCCCAACGCTGCTCTTTCGGTAACAGCGCCGGCTCGATGAACTTCCAACACTGATAGAAAATGACCGGCAAACTGAGGAGGAGGGCGGCCAACAGCGACACCTTGATCGACGCGAACAGCGCCTCCGTTGGGCCATAAAACGCCAGTTGGTTTGAAAAGGGTCGGTTGAGCCACGCCACCATTTCGGCGGAAAACGAGAAGGTCAGCAGCAACGCGCCCAAGACCGTCGCACCGATGATGAGCAGTCGTCGCTTGACGGCTTGGATGTGGGCGGCAAGCGGATGGATGGCCTGTTCCATATCGACAGATTCAGCCGCCTGCAGAATCGGTGGCCGATCAGCCTGCTACCGCGCCGGCTCGAGCCTGTGCTCGCGGTAGAGACGAATCAGTTCTGCAAGCTTGTCTTTCTTCGCCAATTTTTCCTTTTGCATCCGCTTTTTCTCGATTTCTTCCGAAGGGGTCAAGACATGGCGCTTCTGCAGCTCGTTCAGTTCAATGTCCAGGCGATGGTGGGACGCTTCGAGCTCCCGGAATTCGGTGTTGGAGTGGCGAAGCTGTTCGATAATCGCATCTTCCGTCAACATAACGACACCTCCTGGTTAAAGTGAGTCTGTTGAAGCCGATCCACCTCCTATGGCATCCTGCCGCCGGCCGCTCAAGAGCGCGAGCGGATGCAGTTCCATCAACAAGGCGTCTTCGATGGGATTCGTATAGTAGCGAGGGCGACACCCGATCTGCACAAAACCGATACGAGTATAGAGGGAACGCGCCGGATTGTTCGAGGCTCTGACTTCAAGGACCGCCCGAGTCGCCGCGTGTTCTACTCCCAGGCGAAGTGCTTCGGTAACCAACGCTCCTCCGACCCCTCTCCTCCGCGTCGACTCTCGCACCGCCAGATTCATCAATCGCAACTCTTCAAAGACAATCCAGAAGCAATGGTACCCGATAATCATGGGTTCGGCCGGTAGGACAGACACCTCTCGTTTTCTCGCAACAAGGAAATGCGCGAACTGGTTGTTCGTCAACTCGGCCTCCAGCATTTTGCGCGTCCAAGGGGATGAGAAGCAAGCCTCTTCCAGAGCGAGGATGTCCGGTAACATATCCGGTGTCGCGGGGACAATTTGAAACTCGGACATCACCATGTTCTTCCTCACGGCTCCCCCAGACGCGACCGTCGGCGCCCCCGAGCCAATCGCTCGGCAACCTTGGTTTCCACCCGCTGCCGGCGCCTCGCAACGGGTGACACCCCTCCTGACCGTTCGTATTGGATTTCCGCCTCGGTCCGCTGGACATACAGCGGCAGAACCAGTTTTCCGGCAATTTCACCGCGGCGAAGACGTTCCAGCCCCATACACGCGACATGAAGAGCCGATGGCTTGAAGACATCCCGTGGTCCCACCGTCACGGGGACTGATGCAGGCAATGCCGCTCGAATCTCCGATTCCATCGAGGACCAGCCGTCACCGAATATCACCGTGGGTTCAGTAAGACTCCGCGCGAAGGCTTCCGGAGTTCCAACCTGTTCATCGACCATACGATCTAATCGCCCATCCCCGGCCCGGCGGAAAATCGCCCAATACACTTCCCCACGACGACTGACCAACAGCGGGCAGACCGGAACGAGTGCCGCTTCAAGACTCCTCGCCATGGCTTCCAGGGTCGGCACCAGCGCGAGCGGGAGACCAGTGGCCGCCCGAAGTCCTAAGCATGTTGCAATCCCTACCCGAATGCCGGTAAATGAACCAGGCCCAATCGAACAGGCAAGGCCATCGAGATCACCCAGCTGTAATCCGGCTTGAGTGAATAGTCGATCGATGGCCGGCAAGAGGAGAGACCCTTGAACACCACCAGCCTCTTGCTCATGCGTGGCGAGGATACGGTCGTCCTCCAGAATCGCGACACTCTGCCACGTCGTAGCCGTTTCCACCGCGAGGACTTTCATTGCCGATTCATGAGATCTGACCCATGTCTTCCACCCGTATGGTTTGATTGTGATGCATCTCGTGGAAAATGATATGCACTGTGCCTTGCCCACGACCATCTTCGAGAGAAATCTTGAACGGGCGGAATAGCCGAACATCCGGATCAACTACGGCCTGTGTTGGAATGCTCCCCGCCTCCTCGAGCGGTCTAAAGTCGTCATACTGAATCGTTGCCTCCACCTCCCCACTCGACCCAAGCCACTCTTCTTGCACGACGAACAATCGGCGGTCAAACCATAGGCGGCGGATCGGCGAACGCGATGGGCCAGTTCCTCCGGTTGCCGGCGCATAGACATCGAGACGATATCGATTTCTCTCTTCCACGACCGTAGCCGTTTCATCTCCGGCAACGGAGTTCGTCCCCAAGACACCGCCGACAGCCCATACACTCAACTGAGAGAATCGAGCCAGCTTCCCCGCTTCTTTCATGTCGGACTGGTACCCGCTATAAATCTTTCCCTCGAACGGCAAGCGGAGCTTGTACTGATCATCGGCTTGGATGAAGTCGAACAGCTCATTTCCGAGCGAGGTAAACCCTCTCAACCGCAACGCGTTCGGACGACGGTAATAGACCGTGCCCTCGATTCGTGAGGCAATCGGAATAAGCCCACCCCGCACTTTCGCGCTGAACAATCCCTTCATGGATTGGATGGCCGCTTCACGATGGCGCAACAGTTCGGTCAGTTCTTCGGCTGTGACTCGTTTGAGCGGCTGTTCGTGCGTTGGCGAAAAAAAGGCACAACCAGCCAGCATGGAGATGGCGACACACAAGCCGAGGAAGTGCGGCAATCCTGTTTTCCCACTACTCTCCCCTTTCCAGGGAAGCAGAGGCGGATAAGGCTCTCCTGCGCGCATGCAACGAGCACCGCCCATTGCGATCAGCATTCGATTCATTTTGTGTGCGCGTTGCGCGAGCACGGAGCCTTGTCCGCCGCTCGCTTCTCTATTTCTACGCCAACACCACATCCAACGCCTCTCGCACTTCTTGAATACCGATCAGTTCCATACCGTCGATGGGATCGAGCTTCGTCAAATTTCGTTCAGGCAACACGCATCGTTTAAACCCCATCTTCGCGGCCTCGCGAATGCGCAATTCAGCCTGACTGACAGCACGTACCTCTCCGCCCAAACCGATCTCCCCCAACAGCAATGTCCCCGGCTCGACAGGCACCTCACGGAGACTCGATGTGACAGCGGCGACGATCCCCAAGTCGATCGCCGGTTCGTCGATATGCATCCCTCCCGCAACGTTCACATACACATCCTGTCCGGAAAGATGCACCCCCAGCCGTTTCTCCATAACCGCCAGCAGCAGCGACACCCGATTGACCTCCACGCCGTTCGCCATTCGTTTGGGCATGGCATAGGTCGTTGAGGACACCAACGCTTGCAGTTCCACCAGTATCGGCCTCGTCCCTTCGAGACTCGACACCACTACCGATCCCGTGCTTCGTTGAGGACGTTCCGCCAGAAACAACTCGGACGGGTTACTCACCTCTTCGAGCCCCACATCTTTCATTTCGAACACCCCGATTTCATTCGTCGACCCAAAACGGTTCTTCACGGCGCGGAGAATCCGGTAGCTGTGCCCTTTATCTCCCTCAAAGTACAACACCGTATCGACGATATGTTCCAGCAACCGCGGCCCTGCAATCGCCCCCTCTTTCGTGACATGCCCGATGATGAAGACCGGCACGCCGGCCCGCTTGGCAAACCACATGAGTTGTCCCGCCACTTCCTGAACCTGACTGATGCTGCCGGGGGCGGAGGTAATTTGTTCCGTATACACCGTTTGGATCGAATCGACCACCACTGCGGCCGGCTCAATTTCCTGCACCGTTTTCAGGATTTGTTCAAGGGAGGTTTCGGCCAAAATCAACAGATGGGGATGTTCAATACCCAACCGTTGTCCACGCATCTTGATCTGCCGGGGAGATTCTTCCCCGGAGACGTAGAGAACCGGCGATTCCTTCGTCGCCAACCGTGGCAAGGCCTGTAAGAGCAGCGTCGTCTTCCCGATTCCAGGATCGCCTCCGATTAGGATGACCGCACCGGGAATTACGCCGCCTCCCAGGACTCGATCGAATTCACCAATGCCGGTGAACCGACGATCCTCTCCCACGACTTCGATTTCACCGATGGGCGTGGCCTTGGACTGAGCTGTCTTGATCGCGGCAGGACGACCCTTTCCAGTCGCCGCTTGCCGCTCCTCTTTCATCGTATTCCAGCCGCCGCAGTCAGGACAGCGGCCGAGCCACCGTGGCGCCTGATGTCCACAGGTTTGGCAAGAAAAGACAATCTTGGATTTCAAAAAAGGCCTCGTGAGGAGGAAGGTAACCGACGCTGTATCTTAATGTATGCAAGGAGGGAATAAAAGCTGGGAGTAGATACACGAACAACATGTGAGATGACCGAAGTCGCCCGTCTCAAAACTTTGACCTTGACAAGCCTTTAAGGTTTACCTTATGTAATTATTGTTGATAAACTAACTCTATATTTATGAAACTCTCGAAGAAAAGTGAATACGGCCTTCGGGCATTGCTTGAACTCGCGCTGGCCCATGGAAAGACAACTCTGCAGCGCCGCGACATGGCCGATCGCCAGCACATCCCCGTTGAATTCTTGGAGCAGATTCTTCTCACGCTCAAACGAGCCGGGCTCGTCTCCAGCCGACGTGGAGTAAACGGAGGATATGACCTGATTAAACAGCCGAACGAGATCACACTCGGTCACGTCATACGCATACTCGATGGTCCGCTGGCGCCGATCGGCTGCGTCAGCAAGACGGCCTACCAAAAATGCAACGACTGTCCCTACACGAACAAGCCGCGGTGTCCGGTGCAGCAAGTCATGGGCAAAGTCCGCGATGCGATTGCCGGGGTCCTCGATCACTATTCACTTGCCGATTTTGCCGCCGGCCATCCTAAAGACTAAGCCCTCATGGACACCATCGTTCTTGTCCTCATTACATTTGTCGCCGCCACAGTGAACGGCGCGCTAGGGTACGGTTTCTCCTCCATCACGGTTCCCGTCGCTCTCTTGTTTTTCACCAATCGCATTTTGAATCCAGCCCTCGTACTCATCGAACTCGTCATCAACGCATATGTGCTCTTCATTAACCGGAAGAGCATCCCCAACGTCTTCTGGCGTGTCGCGCCTATTCTCGGCGGTCTGGCGGTCGGAGTCGGCATCGGCAGCTATCTTCTCTTTTTGGTGCAGCCGGCCTGGATTAAATTCGTGACCTATTTTTTTCTGTTGCCCTTGATTCTTCTCCAGGCCGCGGGCATCCGGAAACCAATTCGCGCGGAAAAAGCGATAGGCGTACCGTTTGGCGTAGGGCTCGGCACTCTCTACTCTCTCACAACGATTTCCGGCCCCCCCTTGGCGCTCCTCTTCAACAATCAAGGCTATCCAAAACAAGACTTCCGCGCGGCATTGGGAATCATTCGCCTGGCGGAATCTTCACTCACAGCGATCGCGTACGGGTTTATCGGGTTCTACAGCGCCGGCAGCATGGAAATTATTCCCTATATCGTTCCCAGCGTCATGATCGGCATTCCGCTTGGGACGTATCTCATTCGCTTGATGGACCCTGAAACATTCCGGCGCATTTGCATGGCATTCGACGGGCTCATCGTAGGTTTCGGTCTGTGTCGAGTCCTGGTCGAACTCGATCTTGCCACGTCGATCACAACCTACAGCATCTTAGCAATCGTGATCCTCGTAAACGGCTATCTGCTCTTGAGATTTTTTCGAGAGCGCTCAGACCCCCGACAAGCCCCTTACTGATATCTCCCCATCGCCTCTTGTCACAGTGGCTGTACTGGAAAAACCCATCTGGCTATCGTGTTGTAGGTACTTGAAGGTTGAACCATTCACACCTCGTATTTCCTCTTGTTCATAAAAATATATAAATTGTTGATTAATGGTAGCTTACCGGATGTCCTTCGCAGGCACAACAGTTGCTTAATAGCGGACCACCACTTACCTAGTGGGTTTGCTAGTTGACTTTGAGTTAGTTAACCGCGTGGCAATTCATTTGTGAGGATTACTTCATATGCTAAGACCCATACATTCGATCATGCTGGCTCTCAGGAGTTTCACGGTCGCATTAGTCCCTCTTTTAGTTGTGACCACCGTCCTCCCCCTTGGCGGGTGTAGTGACGGCGGACAGAGTGGACCAAGTATTTCTTCCCTCTCCACTCCGACGGACACTCATCCGAACGAGGACACAGAGGCAGCCCTTAACACGACTGAGACCACCGCGAACGAGCAGGAGGACCCGACAGCCTCTGCGACACCCACAGAGGAAATAGAGCCCTTCCCGAGCGAGCTTGCGGAAGCAGATCCTGAACATCTTATGACAGGCCTTGAGGGAGAAGACAATCCGATGCTATCAGAACCCTCCATTTCAACCGAGGCCACCGCACGATTGACCTGGGCACCACACCCTGATCCAACTGTAGCCGGTTATCGTGTCTACTACGGGAAGGAATCTTCCGGGGAACCAGGTTCATGCTCCTATGAGACAAGCCAATCAGTCGAGGCTCCACCAGCCATCATTACTGGACTCGAGCCTAATACGCCCTATTTCTTTGCCATCAGTGCCTTTGGAGGCGAAGAAGGCGAAGCAGAAAGTCCCTGTTCGAATGAGGTCCTACTGATCTCATCCCCAGCCCAAGGCTAACAAACCGCTGGCCGAGTCATGAGTATTTCTGAGCTCCCCTGGTTCTCGCCGGGGGAGCCCATCTCCGCATTGACCTCTACTCGCTGATTTGTTAGCCTCACGCTCTAGCGACCACTGCCGAGAATGTACAACCAACACCTACGCGCGTTTTGATCTCTATCCTGAAAGGATCGTCCATGGCCGGTTTAGCTGCTTCGCCTGAATTGCTCAGCGCCTTACACAACAAGGCCACTCAACTTCGCATCAACAGTGTTCGGGCCACCAGTGAGGCCGGCAGCGGCCATCCGTCGAGCTGCGCCTCCGCCGCCGATATCGTCGCCGCATTGTTTTTCTCCGTCATGCGCTACGATCCCCACAATCCAAAAGCGCCCAACGGCGATCGTTTTATCCTCTCAAAAGGACATGCGGCTCCGCTGCTTTATGCGGCATGGGCGGAGGCGGGTCTCTTTCCACAGAGCGACCTCTTAAAATTGCGCACCTTATCGTCCGATCTTGAAGGGCACCCGACTCCTCGCTTGCCCTTTGTCGATATGGCCACTGGTTCCCTTGGGCAAGGGCTTCCCGTTGGAATCGGCATCGCGTTGAATGCGAAATTCGTCGACAGAGTCGATTACCGAACCTACGTATTGATGGGGGATGGAGAATCGGTCGAAGGATCGGTCTGGGAAGCCGCCGAGATGGGCCGCCAATGTCGGTTGGATAACTTGTGCGCCATTGTGGATGTGAACAGGCTCGGACAAAGTGACCCCACCATGTTGCAGCACGACATGGATGCGTACCGTTCCCGGTGGGCCGGATTCGGTTGGCATGCCATCGTCGTCGACGGTCATGATCTCTCAGCCCTCCTCAAGGCCTTCGATGAAGCTGCCCAGACAAAAGGACAGCCGACCGTGGTGCTGGCTCGAACGTATAAAGGCAAGGGCATTTCGTTCATTGAAGACCGAGCTGACTGGCACGGCAAGCCGCTGAAGAAAGGCGAAGAGGCTCAGAAGGCGATCGATGAACTCACAAAGCAATTGAGCCCGAACGGTGCCGTGATTCAGATTCCAAAACCATCGGTTCCCAGCACCGCTCCCACCACCATCAGCCCGATGCCCGCCGCGCCTTATAAACTCGGTGATTCCGTCGCAACGCGTGAAGCGTTCGGTGTGGCATTGGAAGCCTTGGGGTCCGCTAACGCCGCGATCGTCGCGCTCGACGCCGACGTAAAAAACTCGACGTACACCGACAAATTCGGCAAGAAGTTTCCCCATCGGTTCTTTGAAAGTTTCATCGCGGAACAAAACATGGTGGGTGCCGCCGCCGGTCTGGCGGCCTGTGGCAAAATCCCTTTCGCAGCGACGTTTGCCTGTTTCTTAAGTCGCGCCTATGACTTCATCCGTATGGCCGCGATCAGTGGTTCGAACATTAAGCTCGTCGGGACCCATGTCGGTGTCAGCATCGGCGAAGATGGGCCGTCCCAAATGGGATTGGAAGACATCGCGATGATGGCGGCCCAACCAAACGTGACGGTGCTCTACCCCTCCGATGGCAACTCAACCTATCAATTAGTCGAGACCGCCGCGAAGCATAAAGGCATGGTCTACATACGGGCTGGAAGGCCAAAAACTCCGGTCCTCTACGGGCCGGAGGAGCGCTTCCACATCGGCGGCAGCAAAATCCTTCGAGAGAGTGGATCGGATGTCCTCACTATCGTGGCTGCAGGTGTCACGCTGTTTGAAGCCTTGAAAGCCTATGACCAACTCAAAACGGCTGGGATCGCTGTCCGTATCATCGATCTCTACAGCATCGCGCCCATTGATCGAACCACCTTGGTGGAGAGTGGACGCGCGACGCAGCGCAGAATTCTCACGGTGGAAGATCACTATGCCCATGGAGGCCTTGGCGATGCTGTTCTCAGCGCGGTCAGTACCGAAGGCCTCGCCGTCCACAAGCTCGCCGTTCGAGAAATCCCCCACAGCGGGAAACCGGAAGAGCTCGTGGATCACTACGGGATCGGCGTGAGGTCCATTGTCGAAGCAGCGAAGCGGATCATCAAGTAACTCCATCTTGACTATCGAGCGACAATGGACTCAGTCCGACTCCTTTCTTCAGGCCCCTGGAACGGCAAAACCGCCGAGTATATCCTCAACGGACTCACCAGGTCACCATACCGGCACGATCTGTTGACCTCGGCAGAAACCCGACGTGTCGGCCTGCAGCCTGTTTTCGAAAAAAATTATGATATAGTTGGATACGCCGATTGCAGGCTAGTAATCTCTTGATCAACTCACGTAAATAAGTAGGTAGAACGTCCACTACAACTCATAGGAGGTACGAATGACGAGAAGGAATGTATGTGTGTCAGTGTTGGTCATGGGATGCGCCCTGCTTCTTTCAGGAGGCCCAGCCTCAGCCGACGATCTCGCGCCCTTACCCCCGGTTCCGGCCGACTACGCGGGCAAACATATGCCCGCGGGCGGATGGACCGATCCCAAAGCCATTGAGGAAGGTGGAAAGATTTATCGAGGCGAGTTCAATACCGACATCAACTGCGCCAGTTGCCACGGTAAGGACGGCAAGCCGGTGAAGAAGGGGGCGCGCGATCTCCGAGACCCGAAGAATACGACACGGTACTCGGACAGCTATTGGTTCTGGCGTGTATCGGAAGGGGTCCCGAAGACGAAGATGAAGGCTTGGAAGGGGCTGTTGTCGGAACAGCAGATTTGGCAGGTCATTGCCTATCAGCACATGTACTCGCACGACGGGAAGCCGTCCGACCATTCCGACTACAAGCCATAATCATCGGATTCTGATCCGACAGAACAAGGGGAGAACGCGGGACACCGCTTCTCCCCTTCGTATTTTACGACACGCGAGCATCCTGACGACCCATCAGGATGGATTCGGCGAGACGAAGACCAGCAGGCTCAGCCTCTTGCTTGTATGATTCTTTACACCATGTTCCTCTCCAGCCGGCGCCAGAGTTCCCTGCCCAGCCTCAAGTACTTGCCGCCCTGCACCAACCTGAAACATCCCTTGCCCTTCTAAGACGATGTACACCTTATCCTGATGGCCATGGACATGCCCTTTTTGCTCCTGGCCTGGCTCTAAGCAATACACATCGCAGAAGAAGCGTTCCGTCTGAAACAGGTTATTCTTCTTCATCTTGTCGCTGCTAAACTGCTGATGATCTTTCAGTGTAATGACCTTCATCCTCGATACTCCATTCCTGGACGCATGATCGCTATTTAGGGAAGATGGGACAACAGTTTCTGGTACGACTGCTTCAGCTCGTTCAAGGCCGTCGTCATCCCCTCCTGCACGTCGTGCCATTTGGCATCTGTGGCGTTCTTCAATTCCTCTAGCCTTGCTTTGACTCCATCTTTCTTCTTCTCCAGCTCATTCAGTGACTTCTGCAGTTCCATGCGCGTGGATTCAGACGCTTTTGCCACCTTCCCACGCAACTCAGCGATTTGTCGTTGCAGAGCGGCCAATTCCTCATGCGCCTTACGCTCAATGGCCTCTTTTTGCTGAACGGTATACTCCTTGGTGGCCTCGATCGTCTCCCGGGCCTCTTTGACGATCTTCTCTGTCCCGGTCTTCGACTCAGCGGCCACATTCTGTAGGAGGCTTAATCCCGCCATCCCCACCCATAGAACCGCTATCATGCATGGATGTCGATACATCATCCCCTCCCTCTCCAAAGAGACAACAGCAGGTCCGTGACCCTTTCCAAGTCACCACCACTCAACTTTCTGAGGCAAGAAACCGACAAAGGACGGTCATCGGAAGATAATTCTCATTGAGGAGCCCTCCCTATGCCTTCTGAAACCCAGCCGGCCGCGAGTCAACTTGACCAGCTCGAACAGGGCTTGGTTCAGAAAATCAAAGCCAGTGACGTCGAACTTCCGTTACTGCCGCAAGCAGCCAGCAAGGTCATGGCATTGGCCTCGGATGCGTCCGCTGATGCCGCCAAACTCTCGGCGCTGATTCATCAGGATCAAGCACTCGCCGCGCACGTCCTACGGATTGCCAATTCGCCGGCCTACATGCCCCGCAGTCCGGTTGTGTCGCTCCAGCACGCCGTGGCCATGTTGGGCATCACATTGCTGTCCGAGATTGCCTTTACGGCATCATTAAAATCGGGCGCATTCAAAGTACCAGGATACGAAGAGGATGTAAAACGGCTCTGGCGCCATTCCCTCGCCAGCGGAGCCTTCGCCAAAGAAGTGGCTCGCATGAGGCGTGTCAACGTCGAAAGTGCCTACCTCTGCGGTCTCTTGCACGCCATCGGAAAACCCGTCGTCTTGCGGACTGTCACGACACTCGCGAGTCAACAGCGCATCGCTCTCGAGAAACCCCTCTTGTCCGGCTGGATTGCCGGCTATCACGCCGAAGTGGGTGCCCTGATCGCCGACAAATGGGGCCTCCCCAAACAAGTCGCGGTGGCCATTCAGTACTACGGAGACTACGACCATGCCACCGAGTTCCGTCAGGAGTGTCTGCTCACCTGCGTGGCCGATCTGTTTGCCAGTCATCTTCTGACACCTGACGAAATGCCGGAGGACTCCCTGCGCGAGCATTCCGTCTTCGTTGAATTAAACCTGTATCCCAAAGACATCGATCAGCTCATGACCATGAAAGATCGTGTGCTGACCGTCGTGAATGCGATGAACCTATGAGCACACCCAGCACATATGACATTATTGTAATCGGAGCAGGTCCAGCCGGACAGAAAGCAGCGGTCCAAGGGGCCAAGGCCAGCAAACGGGTCGCCCTCATCGAGCGGGAACGCGGGATCGGAGGCAGCTGCGTCTATCGCGGAACGATTCCCAGCAAAACGTTACGAGAAAGCGCCCTGCATCTCGATCGACTCAAGCGGGCAGGAGAAGCATTCCAATTCAGCCTGAAGCCGGATATGCACATTGCCACGCTCTTGAGCCGTCTTGAACACGTCGTGCAGGCACACGATTCGTTCATGAGCCAGCAACTTCGACGCAATGGTATTTCCCTGCTGCACGGCCGAGCGCATTTCCAGGATGAGCACACCATCGAGATGCACACCGTCGATGGCGCACAGCAACGACTGACAGCCGGCACCATCGTCGTGGCCACGGGGTCACGTCCCAGAAGTCCGCAGGAGATTCCCGTCGACCATGAACATATCCTCGACAGCGACTCCCTCCTCTCCATGATGTACCTGCCGCAATCGCTGACGGTGATCGGTGGCGGGGTCATCGGTTGCGAGTATGCGTCCATCTTTGCCTTACTCGGGGTTGAGGTCACGCTGATCGACCGCGCGCCCTATCCTCTCCAATTCATGGATCGGGAACTCGTTGATCAGTTCGTGCAAAGTCTCGAACAGAACGGCAGCCATTATCGAGGCGGATGTCAAATCACAAAGGTTCGGTGGGACCAGGTGGCGCATGTCGTCACGACATTGCACGACGCAACCGTAGTGAAGAGTGAAAAGATGTTGGTCGCCCTTGGGCGACAAGCCAACATCGAAGACCTGGAGCTCACGGCAGCCGGCGTCACGATATCGGATAAAGGACTGATCCCGGTCAATCAGTATTGTCAGACCAATATCGCGCACATCTACGCCGTGGGTGATATGGTCAGCGGTCCGGCACTGGCTTCCAAGGCCATGGAGCAGGGACGGCGAGCAGTCCGGCATGCGCTCAACCTCCCGGTGGGTGATGCCGCTTCAACCATTCCACTCGGCATCTATACGATCCCGGAAATGGCCGGCATCGGCTTGGATGAGAAGAACGCGCGAGAACGGTATAAGGATCCGCTGATCGGACGGGCAAAGTTTGAGGAAATCGCCCGCGCCCAGATATCCGGCGCAAGCCACGGCCTCCTCAAGATGGTGGCTGATCCGGCGGGTGAGCGCTTACTCGGGGTACAGGTTGTCGGGGATTCCGCCACGGAACTGGTCCACCTGGGGCAATTAGCCCTTCAGAGCGGCGCAACAGTCGAGTCCTTTATCGATAACGTGTTCAACTTTCCGACCTATGCCGAAGCTTATCGCATCGCCGCGCTCGATATCCTGGGCCAAGTGGCAAAACGTCGAACGGCCAAAGCCGCGTAGCGGCTTATCCTGGCCTTGGCAATCAGGCTACTGCATCTCCAAATCTTTGACCACATCATGTAGCCTGGCCCATTCGTCGGGACCGAGGTTCACAAACTCACACCCAAAACCACCGGATCGAAACCACCGAACTACTGCCTGGGAAAATCTGGATTGATGACAAGCTATTTCCACACCCTCTCACAAGAACCGGCAGGCTGTTCAAAAGGCCAATGTTTCACCCGTCCACCCCGGCGCGCCGAGACGCGCCTTTCCGCAGGCAAGGCCGCAGCTACCCGCTGGTTTTTCCTGTTGTTGCATCTGTCCTTCACGTTTCACCAGATACGCTTCACGCACTTTCAAGCGATGGGACCTGCCTCGCGAAGCCGCTTCGGCAAGGCGGGGAACGAGCTGGCGGACTTTTTCAACAGCCTGCTAGCCCTTTATGTTGCCGATCGGCCTAAGTTCCGCCACGGTTTTTGTGATTCCCGCACGATCGACCGCTTCGACCACCTCGGAGATATTCTTATAAGCAAACCCCGCCTCTTCGGCCAGCCCGGACATAGAGACCGCCTTCACAAGGATACCCCGCTCTTTCATTTGCTTTTGTACCTGTTCACCGCGAACAGCCTTCTTTGCCTGCGCTCGCGACATCGTGCGCCCCGACCCATGCATCGTTGAAGCAAAGGTGTCACGCACCGCTCCCTGCGTTCCCGCCAACAGATAGGACCCCGTTTCCATTGAACCGCCGCAGATGACCGGCTGGCCTGTCGTTCGATACCGTGGCGGGAGCTCAGGACTTCCCGGCCCCAATGCTCTCGTTGAACCCTTTCGATGGACCACCAGCTCCCCTTCCGGATACCGTTCGACTTTGGCAATATTGTGCGCCACGTCATAGACCAGCTCCATACCCAGCTCTTCCGCCGATCGGCCGAATACAGCGGCAAATGCTTCTCTGATCTGATGGGTGATGACTTGACGGTTGGCAAAAGCGACGTTGGCCGCACAGTTCATGGCCGCAAAATAGTCCTGCCCTTCGACGGACGCAAACGGCGCGCAAGCCAGTTGCTGGTCCTTGACGGCAATCCCATATCTCCGCATCGCTTTTTCGAATACTTTCAGGTAATCACTTGCGATCTGATGACCGAACCCGCGAGACCCGCAGTGAACCATCACGACTATCTGGTCCTGACCGGTGATGCCCCATGCTGAGGCTATCTCTTGATCAAAGACGCGATCGCTCGATACGACCTGTACCTCAAGGTAATGGTTCCCTGACCCCAAGGTCCCCAACTGATTGATGCCTCGACTGACCGCCTGGTCGCTGATTTTGGATGGGTCGGCCCCGGCGATACAGCCTCTCTCTTCCATCGCTTCCAGATCGTGATGCCAACCGAACCCCCGCTCAATACACCATCGGGCCCCATGGACCATGACATCTTCCAACGAAGAGCGGTCCAACCGAACAAAGCCGCTCGCGCCGACCCCCGCAGGCACTCTCCTGAATAATTCCGTCATCAATCGCTCAAGCGACGGTTGCACTTCCTTTTGGGTTAGATCGGTTCTCATGAGCCGCATGCCGCAGTTCACGTCATAGCCGACGCCGCCGGGCGAGATGATCCCCGTACGGACATCAAAGGCGGCCACGCCTCCAATGGGAAATCCATAACCCCAATGTCCATCCGGCATGCAGAGGGCGTACCGTCTGATCCCGGGAAGGCAGGCCACGTTCGTGACTTGCTCGAACACGCCGGCATCCATCGAGTGAAGAATGGCCGGCGTGGCATAGATCCGCGCAGGAACGAGCATGCCGTCTTTCTCGCCGGGCGGGATCTCCCACAGTTCATCGGTAATCCGAACGACCTGCATGGCGGTATTGAGCTTCATACATCCACCACGACTCTAACAGTCCATCGATGTCCTTCTTGGACAAGCCGATAAAGATGCTTGGTGATTCCCTTCACATCGGCTCTCAATGTCTGCACTGAGCCATTGACCGGCTCTCCATACAGCGCCCCTCTCAGTTTCCAACAGCCGGGATCCTCGTGAGTCAGCGTGAGTTCAGACCGGTTAAATACTACCCCCGCCGCATCCTTCCAGTACACGAGGTCCGAGAGCCAATCGAACAACAGTTCGGCAGGATCCTCATCTGTTCGTTCAATCGTTTGCCGCCACGTGGCCCCCACTGTTGGAGGGTCAGCCAAGGCTTCGATGACGGCGCATGTCGCTCCTTGAAAGACTTCCTGAAGCGAATCGCCGGAAGCATCGAACGCCAGATCAGCTGTGGCGATGTCGTCCAGAAAATGAAATGCGTGGGACATCTCTGTGCCGAAGCGGAGTGCTCACCCGATGGGAACATGCGGAGATGTGGGACCCTGGTCCGGATCGCGGTCTATCCGAGCTCGAAGACTTTTTGAAAATTGGTGAGATTGCGGCAGCCGTCCTTGGTGACCAACACCATGTCTTCGATTCGGACCGCTCCCAATCCTGGATAATACAGCCCTGGTTCGACCGTGACGACGTGGCCCTCTTGGAGGAGTGACCCGGTTCGACTGATCCGAGGCGCCTCGTGAATATCGAGCCCCACTCCATGCCCTGTCCCATGAAAATACCCTTGCATGCGTCCATTCACCAAACCGGTCTTGTATCCGGCCTTTTCAAACCGCGCGCAGATGCCCTGATGAATCTTCATTCCATCCGCGCCGTCCTTAATTTTGTCGATGGCGTCTTCCTGGGCATCCTTCACGACGCCATACAGCCGTTTGAGTTCCACGCTTGCCTTCCCGCGTATCACCGTGCGCGACATATCGGCAAAGTAGCGACTCGTGGCCGACCGAGGGAATACGTCGAAGATAATGCTGCGATGAGCCGGCAACGGTCCGGTCCCTTCATTATGCGGATCACAGGCTTGCTCCCCCCCTGCCACAATCGTATGCTGGGCGATGCAGTCGCGCTCCATGAGCTTCACGTTGACAAGTTTTTTGATCCGTTCCGAGGTCACCACCGCGCCGTCGAGCCAGAGTTGCTCATCCTTGACCTCGGCCCGGCGTAACATCGCGTGGGCTGCGGCCACGGCTTCTTCCGTCGCCCGCTGCGCGTCTTCGATATGACGGACTTCTTCAGCCGTCTTCACCACCCGCTGCTCATAAAACGGGTCCCGCTTTGGTTTGAGACTGTATCCCCGCTCTTGTAATCGAGCGGCATGGATGATCGGGAAATTTGCCGGCACCGAAAGACGGCGGATTTTGGACTCTTTCAACACCACGTGGACGATATCGACTGCCGTCGGGTCTTTGATTCCCTGTTTCTTCGCCTTCTGTTCAATGTCCGAGTAGGACAATACCCGATCCACCGAGGCTTGGGTCCTGGCGCGGTCCATTTCCAGATCGCTCATGACCATCACCCGCTCGCCTTTGATTTCGAGATAGATGAACGGGTCCGGCGCCATGAAGCGTGTGGCATAGTACAGATTCGAGTCAAGCTCGCTGGCGGCAATAAACAGTGTGGCCACTTCTGCTTGGGGAGTCGTCGTGCGTTTCATAGATGAATCAGCGTGACAACGGCGGGGATGGCGGGTGAGAGGAGCGGCCTATTCAACATTCTGAGCGGATGCTAACATGGGGGCGGGGGTCGGTCAAGAATAGTCGGTCACGAATCGAGCCTCTCACGGCACGGCGGGAGCCGGTGATGGAGTCATATCTCTTGGGCGCACTCCGGACTCTTCATCCGGCGTCATCAAATCGATAGGCAGGCTGAGTGTGTTCGTTAAGACGTCGACGGCCAGTTGAGCCAATCCCGATAGGCCGGACGCAAAGGACTTCACCGGCAGATAGGTGACTTCGGGATCTTCCATCGCTCCCTTCATGGTGAACATCGCCGTGGCGATGCCCTTGCGATCCCCTGCCACGATTCGCCCAAAGAGCGGAATCGTCTTGAGAAATTGCGAGTATGACCCGAACGGACTCACCGCGACGGCAAAATCCAGCTGGTCTGTCGGCAAGTCATAATTCCCGGCAGCCGTAATTTTCAGAATTGGGCTGTCGATGATCAGATTTTCCGTCTGAAACATCCCACTTTGAATCATAACGGTCGCGGATATCCTGTTGTACGGCAACCCCTCTTTTTCAAGATCGACCTTCCCCTGCAACACAGCCGGGAGGTTCAACAAGCTAATGATCTTCCAGACTGCCCGCTCATTCGTTTTCAGGATGCGCCCATTTTCCAACAACAACTCAACTTTGCCGTTCAACGAAGGATAGACCCCATGCGGATTGCGCCCATGCCCGCGAAGCACGCCGCTGAAGCGAACTTCTCCCGATGCGCCATGGACCTGAGCTTTGGTCAGCCGCAAGAGGTCTTCAAGCTCGACTCCGGTAGCCCTGAACGACAGGTCAAAATCCGCCGGCGCTTGGGGGGGAAGTTGCACGACGAACCGCCCGGCCACATGCCCATGGGGGGACTCGCCGGAAAGCCGATCGATATCCAGCACTCCGTCCTGAATATTGATTCGAGCGGCAAGCGAGCCGAATTTCAGATGCTTGTATCGGCCACGGGCAACGGCCGCCGCCATGGTGACATGGCTGGTCGCCGCCAACGTTTCGAGAAACCCCCGGATCGGAGTCCGTTCCCCCTTCGGAATCACCAGGCTCAAATCCAATTGATTGGACTCGATCTTGCCGGTGATGATCGGCTTCGCCATCCAATTTCGAACCGTGGCCTCTATGGCGACATCGCTCCCTTGAATCTTGAACGACAGCCGCTTGAGTTCGATCTCGTTGCGGGCGAACTTTACGCGGGCATAGCAGTCTTGTAGTGGCCCATCCATCCCTTTCGCCTGCATCAGCCCGTTCGTCAGTCCCATCCAGCCGGTCACCCGCCAGGTTCTCCAATCCGGCTCCTTTCCTTTGACATCGAGCGAGACTTCGATATTACCCGCTTCAAGCCCACCTTTGGATATCCACTCCGGAAGGCTGGATACCGACAACGTGCCGGTCGTGACAGCCATATCGATCATAAAACCATTGCCGAACTGCATGGTTCCCTTGGCAGGAATAGTCACGGAGGGCAGGACCAGCTCCACTCGCTGGAGCTTGACGCTGGTGGACTGAGGCATCACCCCTTCAAACTGCACAGTGGCATGAGGACCGGCGGGTTTTGCAATCACCCCAAACGCGACTGTGGCCTCATCCAACACAACAGACCCTTGGATATGAGGTCTCGCCGTCGAGCCGGAGAACGCAACCGTCGAGCTGAGCATCCCTTCAGACACAGTTTGTTCAATGCCCGAGGAACGAAACCACCGAACGATCCGGGCTGCATCGCCGCGCGCGCGAACGACGAAATCCTGATATTGGCTTTGGGGTCCTCCGGTGATGGCACCGTGAACCTGCACAGCCATTTCCCCAAGATGTCCGGCCACTTGATCAAACTGTGTGGCGCCATCGGACAAGACAAATCTTCCCTGCAGCCCGGTCACACGCTCTGGTAAATTCACATGGGTGAGACTGACCTGACGAGCCGTAATTTCCCCACCGGCAAACGTGATCCCACCGGACTGGTTCAACGGTCCCACGAGGCGAAACGTCGACTGCGTCATCCCCTCGGCATCACGGATACCCGCGAGCAACTGCGTGACGCGTTCGGCTTTCACCGTCCTCGCCAGAAAGTCTACAAACTGCGCCGCCGCCATCTCTCCCGTGATCTCCAGTTCGAGCCATGGGCCTGCGTCGAGAAACGACACCTCCGCCTTTCCACCGGTGATTTGCATCGCCCCGTACATGCCGGAAACCTTCGCAATGCGAACACGCCCTGTCTCGACCACCACCACCGCCGCGAGGTCTTTCGCGGCTATCCGATCACTGCCGATCAAGCCCCGACCGTCGCTGACATGAAACTCTCCGACCGTCGAAAGTCGGGGGCCCGTCGTGGCGGACCCAGTGAGCGTCGCATTCACCACTTGCACCTTGCCGTCGATCTGACGATCCACCAATAGGGCTGGCAGCTGAGAATGGATCCAGTCGGGGGGAATGGTTTTCAGCAGCTGCGGGAGAGCCACGAGAGAACTGCTGAACGTGACCGCAAACGTCGGCTGAGGAGTTAGAAGGCCGGCCAGATTGGCCGTGCCTTTTAGGGTGATGTTATTTAAATGCGCGGTCATGCCTGACAGAACCATGTCGTATCCGGCAACCCCCGGCATCACGCGAACGGTACTCTTCAGATTCAACGCTCCTTGAAGATGCTCGGAAACAGGCCTGGGTCCGAGAAAGTCGGCCGCGTCTCGTATCCTGAGATCAGCGGCGTCGATCTGTCCGTCAAACTGAAACCCAGTGGCCGATTCAGCCGTCTCTTCGCCGGACAACGATACCGATGGCTCTGCTCGTTTCACGACACCATTCAGTGACACAGCAGAGAGCCCTGAGTCTCCTTGATGAGCCGCGGACACATGGACCTCCGCCAAACCACGGTCAGGCCGGACCAGCAGCCGACACTCGACGTGCTCCAACTTGAGAGACCGAATGCCGTCGGGTCTGGCGGCATCGATCACCGTGATCGTTCCATTCACGAGGGTCGCCTCTCTGATCATAAGCGTTCGCCCCATCATGTCCATCGTGTACTGATCGGCATCCGTGGCCTGCCCATTCAATTCGTCGGAGATATTCCAGCGGCCGCGTTCGTTCCGCCGAAGCGTCAAGGTGGGTTCCTCGATCAGCAATCGCTTGCCGACCACTTGTTTTTTGAGAAGCGGCAAGAGGCGCAAGACCAAATCGATGCGCTTGGCCGTCAGAACAACCTGCTCTGATTCAGGATCGTGAATCTTGACATCGGTGAGTTCCGCTCGAATGCGCGGGAAGATCACAAACTTGACACGATGCACATCGATCTTTCTTCCCAGGCTCTCCTCCAGCTGTTCCAGGACAAAATCTTTGAGATAATCTTGGCCGGTCAGCTCCCTCGAAAATGAGAGGAACGCGATGGCCGACACCACAAGGACGAGTACGATCAGGAGCGCAAGCCGAAGACGGGACACACCACTCCCTTCAGATGACAGAGGGATCCTTTTTGGCATTTTACCGGATCACTCACTCGAAATCCATGAACTCGGCATTCTATAAGGGGTTTCTCTCCTTGATTTCATCGTTTTGAAGACACCTGTCCATCCGAACAGAACCATCCGTACATCAGACGCCGCACATCAGACGTAAGAGCGCCTCCAAGGTAACCACTACGTTATGATACGGGACAAGGGTGAGTCATCGGGCAACGGATCCTGGCCTTTCGCAGTTGACAGCGGCCGGACAATCGAACTACATCTGTAGCATGGCTATTCATACTCTTGCAGGCCGACCGGCGCCCCACTCAATCCTGGTGGATGTAGAGAAACTTTTATCCGCATACTGGACTGAGAAACCGGATGTCTCGGTTCGAGAACAGCGAGTATCATTCGGCACATCAGGGCATCGTGGCTCCTCATTCAAGCGAAGCTTCAATGAGAATCATCTCGTGGCCATTGCTCAGGCAATTTGCGAATACCGGGTCGCACAGCGCACGACCGGGCCGCTGTATTTGGGGAAAGACACGCATGCGCTGTCGGAGCCGGCCTTTGTCACTGCTCTTGAGGTCCTTGCCGCCAATGGTGTTGAAGTCATCATAGACAAGGACGGGGGCTTCACACCGACCCCGGTCATCTCGCACGCCATTCTCACCTACAACCATGGCCGAACCTCCGGCTTGGCGGATGGCATCGTCATCACGCCATCGCACAACCCGCCGGAAGACGGCGGCATCAAGTACAACCCGCCGAGCGGGGGGCCGGCCGATACACAGATTACGAAGTGGATCGAAGATCGAGCCAACGCTCTTCTCGCCACCGAACTCCAAGGAGTCAAACGTCTTCCGGTTGAACAGGCCAGACGCGCATCAACCACACATCCGCACGACTATATCGGGGCCTATGTGAGTGATCTGAGTCATGTGATTGATATGGACACCATCAAAGCCGCGGCGCTCAAGCTTGGGATCGACCCCCTCGGCGGATCCGGTGCAGCCTACTGGCAGCCGATTGTCGAGCGATATGGGATTCCTATAGAGATTGTGAACCCAGCAGTCGATCCAACCTTTCGCTTCATGCCCTTGGATTGGGACGGCAAGATCCGCATGGACTGTTCGTCTCCCTATGCCATGGCGAATCTGATCGCGCTCAAAGATCGCTTTGACGTGGCTTTCGGCAATGATGCCGACAACGATCGGCACGGAATCGTCACTCGTTCAGGTTTGATGAATCCGAACCATTACCTGGCCGTCTCGATTGCCTACCTCTTTGCCAGTCGGCCCGGCTGGAAATCCGACGCCGGGATCGGCAAGACCTTGGTCAGCAGCAGCTTGATCGACCGAGTCGCGGCCAAACTGAAACAGAAACTGGTGGAAGTGCCGGTAGGCTTCAAGTGGTTCGTCAGCGGTCTGCTCGATGGCTCGCTTGGTTTCGGCGGCGAGGAAAGCGCCGGCGCCTCGTTCTTACGACGCGATGGAACAGTCTGGTCGACTGATAAGGACGGCATCATCATGGACCTGCTGGCTGCCGAAATGACGGCCAAGACCGGCCTTGATCCATCCGAGTTGTACCGAGCCCTCACGAACGAGCTGGGCGAGCCGGTCTATGAACGGATCGACGCCCCGGCCACGCCGGAGCAGAAAGCCATTCTCTCCAAACTTTCGCCCGAGCAAGTGAAGGCATCGGAGCTTGCCGGCGACAAGATCGTGGCGATGCTCACCAAGGCTCCAGGCAACGGCGCGGCGATCGGCGGCTTGAAAGTCGTGACCGGAAATGGCTGGTTTGCCGCCAGACCGTCCGGGACCGAAGACGTGTACAAGCTCTACGCCGAGAGTTTCAAAGGGAAGGAACATCTCAAGAAGATCCAGGATGAAGCTCAGGCAATCGTTTCCAGCGCGCTGGCGGCCGCCATGTGATGCCGCTTGTTTCATGAACGACCACACGCTCCGCTGGCCTCTTCCCAAGCACGACTATTGGTCCACGCCGTTCGCGCATTCGTTACTCCAGCACCTGGACCTTCGACCCGGTCTACGGATCCTGGATGTCGCATCCGGCCACGGCATTCCGGCCTTTTATCTCGCTGAACAAGTCGGTCCGACCGGTGCGGTGCTGGCGATCGATGCGAGCGCCGGTCAGGTGGCTCGTGCAAGAGCCGTTCAGGGCTCGCAATTGCCATGGCTTCGATTCGAATGTGCGGATATGCGTTCCCTGCCTCCCGCGCTGCCGACATTTGATCGCATCACAGGCAATCTCTCCGTCATGTTCTTTCGCCCCAATCGATTTGAGGCCGTCCGTGGACTTGTGGACCATCTCAATCCGGACGGTCAGCTCGTCCTGACCTTTCCGTCCTCCGGCACATTCGATTCACTGTGGCAGCGAGTGGATCAAGCGATGACCCGACAAGGGCTGATCAGCGAGCGAGAGCGATTCCAGGACTATCTGCTCGAACGACCATCGGCGCGGGACGGACGAAGTTGGCTTGAACGACTCGATCTTGAACGAGTCGAGGCCATCGAGTATCCGCTTGAAGTAAAAACTGGCGCCGGTCAGGAGTTTCTCCATCACCCGCTGCTCCGTGGCGGCTTTCTCGACGACGTGTACGAATGTTTCGAGGATCAGTCCCTCGCCAACCGATTCATGACCGACATCGCGCAAGACATTACCCGATTCACCCCGCTCATCGCGCAACGCTGTGTGCTTTCAGGATGGAAACGAGCTGCGAAGGCTGGTTGCGAAGGTTGAGAGTGTTGAATCCTCTTGGATTGACGAACTCTCCGCAGGTATATTTTCTACAAGGATGGGTATGTTGAGTTCGATGTTGCGGGGAACTCTATCATGAAAGCCAAGAATCTCGAGAAGATGTTCGATGAGGGGAAAGGCGTGACGCCTTATCTTGATCTTTCTAGAGCGCGCCGTCCTGGGCATGAACAGAGACGAGTGAATGTGGATTTTCCCAGTTGGATCATCGAATCACTGGATGCTCAGGCAAGCCGTCTAGGCGTCACCAGACAATCGGTGATCAAGCTGTGGATCGCCGAGCGATTGAAGGAAGAACAGAAGAAGGCGAGTTGAGGCAACTGCCCTCGGACTCCCCGTCAAGCTCCTCAACATCGATTGAAACCGTGAAACCGTTGCCAACGTAACGGCCCCCGTTTGAGAGCGAACCGCGGTCATCAGAACTCCAACCAACCGTTCCGATTGCAAGACGCGACCTTACCTGCTTTCGAGAACACAAGTTTCTTGCAGACACGTACGCCTATACCGTACTCTGAAAACAGATGATCATTCGATCCGTGCGCCACCGGGGACTCAAGCGTCTGCTTGAGAGCGATCAGATCAAAGAACTACGGGCCGACCTGGTGAACCGGATACGGAATATCCTGATAGGCCTTGATTGTCGCCGAGGATATGCGAGTGTTTCGGGAAAGTGCCCCTCCCGGCTGGTGGGTGCATCAGCTCTCGGGCGACCGTAAAGGGGCATGGAGCATTTCAACCTCCGGCAACTGGCGGATCACGTTTGCGGAGGAGAATGGGTATGTGGATGACTTGGATTTGGAGGACTATCACTAATGGCACGAAAAGGCATGAAAATCGGCATGTCGCCTTCCCATCCGGGCAGCTTCATCAAAACAGAAATCCTGGACGAGCTGGGTCTCAGCATCACCAAGGCCGGTGCCATCCTGGGTGTGCGCCGGGCCACCTTTTCCGACTTGGTGCATGAAAAGACAGCGCTCTCTCCAGAAATGGCGTTGCGGCTGGAAAAAGCCTTTCATCTGAAGATGGAGATGCTGCTCCAGATGCAGGCCTGGTATGACAGCACCAAGATGCGCAAGCAGGCCCGGAAAATCAAGATCGAGCCTTTTGTTCCCGCATAAAACGGACTGACTGTACTGAAACATCGGCCCGGTTAATATCTTGCCACAGCTGTTGGATAACAAGATCCTCTGCGCTTAAACATTCAACGACCTATAAACTCAGGCAGCGCCTCATCCAAAGCCTCATCGCCGGCATCCTATCTAAATACGTCAGCCGCTCTACGCCACAGACCAATTACTCAGAAGTCAGCAACTTAGGCAACACAAACTGCCATGAAACCGGCAGGGATGCTGGATATGATGTCGTTCAAATTGCTGACTTCTGAGTACCTGGTCCGCTGTGGGGAGAAGCACCTCTCAGAATTCTATCGGCTTTCACAATGCACAGTACAAGATCCGACCCACTGACTTCTGACGCTGGGCCACGACCTCAGGAGATAAACAAAAACTTCATCAATTTTCGCGCTAAAATCATCCTTCTAATAATTTTTCCATGAAGATGCAATCCCACAGCATGGTTTCTTTCCAGGCTTGTTCTTTCATTTCTCGTTCCCAAGTCCATTGAAAATACTTCTGAGGCAATGACGCCACATCTTTTGGACAGGTGTTCAGGAGAATCTCCTGGACGCGGGGAGTCGAACCATCGCGGAGATACTCGAAGAAGGGGTTCCCAGGGTCACGTTTGTTGATAGTGATTATACTTTCCTGGATTGACGAGGTTGTATGGCCCATAAGCCTGAGCAACCAGGCTTCTACTGCGACAAGATGGAGAGAGTACCCCAGTTTGTTCGTATGTGCATTGTGGTCATTAATCCAGGTCGAGCCAAATGTGCCAAGATACCCACGGAGTGAACCGTTCGGTAAAGGAGGCATGCCTTGTTGGTGGAGATAATCGACTGTTGCAGCCAAGACTTCGGCATCTCCCGGGCGGATGGAGCAATTTGCCGAATCAGGGCAGAATCGTGGGATGCTTCGAATCCAGCAGTCGGATGAGAAAAGTTTATGCAACACGCATGGGACCGTATCGTCGATCTGTTTGAGCCATTGATATGCCCGTGCAGTGTCGCGAGTAGTTACCAGATAGAGCTGGACGCCAAGTGCCATATCCGGTGAGAGGGACGCGCCTTCAGCCGCGTGATGATTGACACGGAGCCGTGGCGATCGATACCATCGCCCTGATGCCTCTTGTGCATTTCGAACCGCATCACATCCACGAACATCACCTGCGGCACAGAGCAATCCATTAAAAAGTGTCGTATCACCGTCATCACAATGCTCTTTGGAAGGTGAGCGGGTTCCGTCAGCGCTGTCACAGTAGGGAGCATGCTGTTCCCACAATGAAACACGTTTAACTATCTCAGTATCTTCGGCGTTGGCTTGTAGACAGAGCGAATAGGACAAGAAGAGAACCGTCATTCTCAAGAGATGTGTTGTCATTGCGCCTCTCATTATTTTCTTGCGGACCCTATAGTGCATGAAAGAGAGTTCCAGATCTCGCTCATGATTAAACCAAAACACTCGCCTCTATAGATTTCTCAGAATATGTCCTCTGGGACCTGCGGGATTACCATGAAAAGATTGTTGTCGACTTTGACCTTAAAGAATTTGTCACTGGCTCCAGTTTGGGTGTGAATAAATCCACGCCCATCAAATACTTTTCCAGTTAAGGTAAACGACTCTAGATTTTGGGGAAGTGGGAAAACTGTGGGATCTGCCCAGGTAAGAATTGATTGCCCTTTTAGTCCAGGCATCGTGCCTTCTTCCTCTTTATATTCATAGACTAAGACTTTGCAATTTACGACCCCGTCCCTGTCTCTTGGGATAGCTCTCTCTCTTCCAACGTGAGCTCTGAAGACATGACCATTTTCCGAGATTTCATTTGGTTTCCAGCCGATACAGTATGAATTCCCTCTCCCTTCTCCGTACTGCTCGAAGCTAAAAGCGTTCTTCTTTTCCAGATCAAATTTCCATCCTGCCTCAGGTCGTATTGCACGCTCCTGATCTGTGTCATACCCTCGGAATTCAGATTCGGCCCACATTCTTCCCGGACATTTCCCATCTGAATATTGCTGATGACCTGGGCAGTCGATTTGTCTATTTAGTATTTTCCTTTTTACCTTCATTGTTGTGACAAGCTCGAGGTCAGCCACCTTGAGAGGTAGTGCCAGAATCGCAATTTCTCTTGTCACACGTGGAGCACTGGAGAAAGTCTCCACGACCCGACCTATGAAACCGATGCGCGGGTTTCGATAACTTAATTTAATTTTATTTAAGCTTGAGCTCTCCTTATCGAATATAAATCTGTCTACAGGGACATCGAACACTAACCTGGTCTTTTCTCCATCACCTGATGGCCTAATCACTTCGGAGGAATTTGGCAACAAGAGCTCCGCTTCGGCTGTATCAAGATTGGCACCGCCGAGAGTTATACGGATTGGCTCTTTTTGTCTATAAATTACACGGGGACGCTGCTTGAGAATATATGGTCGATCTCCATCCGGGGTGATCATGCTAACGATCTGCGCAGCTGAGCTTTCAAGCTCTTGAATCTGATCTAATCGGGCTGCTCCTTTTCGATTAATGTCATCAACAAGGCCTTCGATTCGTTGGAAGTTTTTCTTGGCAGTATCGTCAAGCTTCTTAAAAGCATCTCCTAATAGCCTACTATTCGCAGCTTCCCAGGCATCAATTGCATTCTTCGCCTCAATCACAGCACGGATGAGCAAGTAGTCACCTTTTTGGCGAGCCGATTCCAACAATGACTCAATGGTAGACCGAACTTCACTGAGTCCCACAGACATAATGGTTGTCTCTGTGATGAGCGCGTGTGCTGGCTCAGCAAGTATTAAGAGTGCGCCCAGTAGGACAGCACATGGGCACAAAAAAAATCGTTTCATGAGAATTTGAGCAGAATGTCTATCTGAATCTATCAATAAACTTCGCATGTTACTTCTTTCGCCAGTAGGTCATGGTGTTTGGACACTCGTATCCTCAGGAAAACTTCCAACGGTCCTGCCCAGGTTTGTTCTTCGAAACAGCCAGAAGCGGGACGGCTCTGCCTCCCAGCCCTGCCCGAACATGTTTCTTATCGAAAGGTGCGTTACTGGGGATTCCCCTTTTTTGATGTCGCAGTAAAACGGCACTCTGTGCCAACTCTGGAAGTAAGTTTACCAGGATTGTTTGTACAGTCTGCGTATGCCCTGACAATGACTCTAACTAATCGTTGGGAGCATTCCTTCTCACCATCGGCATCAGTCACACAAAAGCTTCTTGTCTCATAGGCGTTTCCTCCGCCGTCGGAGTTGTATTCGCAATTTCCCGCTCCAAACTTTGTTTTTTCGGCAAGCTGTTCTTTAAAGAAATATCGGCCATCGCCTGCATATATATCTCTGTAGGCCCTATGATCCTGCCCTATACTCGTACATGTATGAGAGCCAGTGTCCACCGTAACGTCAATCGGAACGGTATTTCCTGCGGCAAAAACATAAGATGGAGCAGTCAGCGCGACCCCCATGAAGATTTGCCACTTCATTTTGCTAACCTCCTTTGTGTAAGTGACGTTGTGCAAAGAATATGTGTCTTTTCAAGAATTATTGCCGTTACCCCGCGCTAACATACCGATTTCCAATCAGGAGGAACCTCTGTACTACCTCGCATCTGTAGCGTCGATCTTCCACGAGACCGACGCCGGTCTCATGTGATATCCGTTCACCTTCCGCAATGCCTGCTTTGTGGCTCCAGCCCCTATTCATACGTAATGACCCTTGTAGCAAACCGAAGCTGTGCTAGAAATACGCCACCTAACGTACGGTGTTGTACTTATACTACTGCACTAAGTAAGATAGCGGATCTTTGTTCGGAGCATGACGATGGAACGTCTAACAGGGAAGCAACTGCGGCAGGTATCTGAGTTCTTACTTGATCTGTATCAACTGCGGACGCACGAGGAGTTCACCGATCATGTGATCACGGCATTGCCCGCGATCACGGAAGGTGATTTTACGTCGTACAACGAATTTATGTTGGATGACGGCACGATCCTCTACAAGTCCGATCAACTTCCGTACTGCCCCGATCCCTTACACTATGCCTCCGTGCTCCAACAGAACGTGCATGAGCATCCGGTTGTCACCCATTGGCTCACCACTCAAGATGATTCGGCCCATATCATTTCAGATTTTGTGCCGCCTCATCAATTTCACAAGACGGTATTACATAACGAATTCTACAAGCCGCTCAAGATGTCTTATCTGCTATTTCTTGGGATGAAGGCCGCAAATGGGCGGTTGATGTCCATCAGTCGTCACCGTAACGGCAAGGAGTTTCATGATTCCACCAAAACCGTCTTGAATGCCATTCGCTCCCATCTCAAGCGCGCTTTGGAGAACGCCTTGGCGGTCACTCAGATGCAACATCAGCTGACAGCCATGAATCACGCAATGGAAGAGGGACAGCAGGCTCTTATTTTAGTGACCCAAGACGGAGGCGTTCGGTTTGTTACACCATACGCGCAGAGGTTGCTGAAGCAATACGGGCTTCAAACGCGATCCGATTCCAACCGGCTTCCTACCCGCTTAAGAGACTGGCTGACTCACTATCAACGGCAACTAGCCCGAGCAGACGATGTACAACCAGAACTCCAGCCCTTGTTGATCCAAGGAGAATCGGGCCGCCTGACCGTCCGGCTGATCGTGAAGGGGTTAGAGTATCTACTAATTCTCGAAGAACGTAGGACTACGCCTGTGGCAAGAGATTGTGAGTTCCTTGGGCTGAGCCCTCGGGAGTCGGAAATCTTGGGATGGGTCACGCAAGGCAAGACGAATCCCGAGATCGGCATGATTCTGAGGATCAGCCGCCGCACCGTTCAGAAACATCTGGAACGGATCTATATTAAATTGGGAGTGGAGAACCGAACCGCTGCCGCGGCAATGGTCACAGGCACCACACAATCCATAGGCAGGGAATGAGGATAGATAACCTCGGCACGGGACAATAGGGCTGGCCTGACTATTGAGTTACGAAACCATGCACTATGCAGCTCGATGGGGTTTTGGTCCTGGCTCTAAGGAAATCTCCAGTCGACCGCCACAGGCACGGACAATCTTTTGCAGCGTGCGGAGCTCATAGCGATCGTATTCCGCATTTTCGTAGCGGCTGATCGCCGATGCTGTGGTGCCGGTACGTTTCGCCACTTGCGCTTGGGTCAATCCTGCCTCCAGGCGCAGCCGAGCGAGCTGCTCGCCGATGGCCAGCTTTTGCAGCTCTTCTTCGAATCCTTTGCGGAATTTTGAACTAACTAGCTTTCTATCCAACCAGCCTTTGCCCATTCCCACAGCTTTAGTTTTCATATCGAGCCCTCCCCTCAAAGTCCTTTTTATACGCTTCAGCTCGATCAATTTCTCGTTGTGGTGTTTTGTCGACGGCTTTCCTGAATCCATGCATCAAAATCAGCCGACGACCGACGAAAAAGAAGCACAGGATGCGATCAGCCTCGACTTTAAACTCGAAGAGCTGATCGGTCCCGGTCAAATGTTTAAACTTACGCTCATTCCAGATCTTTCCAGTGTCCCCCATCCGCACAAACAGAGCTGCGAACTTCTGCTGGGCTGCGACCGAAAGCTGTTCGAGCCAGTCTTCTGCTGGTGCGGTGCCATTCGGAGCAACGTAAAACTCAATTCGGAGGACCCTGCCGTCATAGACCAATCGGGTTAGTGGCGACTTACTTGAGGGATGCATCATCCTCTTTTCCGTCAGAAAATAGCATATATGCTATCAATCAAACAAGCGAAAGAGTCGATGCGAAGGCGCAACGACGGTGACGCAGCGCCGTTGAGGCAGGTCTGCTTGAAGACCTAAGGTGGTGAAAGGCACGCAGAATATGATTAGCTTAGGCGTGGAGAATGTTTTCTCGGCTCGGCTTTAATAAAAATTGAGCCGATCTTCCCAATACCCAGGCCGGCGTCGAAGATACATGACCGCGACTATGACTACTTCATCAGCGGCAACCGCATACAGAATCTCAAATGGAAACCGTTTCAGGAGCTGACGCCTGAGCTCTTCTTCACCTTGGGCGCGACTTCCGGATGGACCAGGACAGCGGCTACCGTCCGTTCGACCTCAGTGAGGAATTCCGATCCGAGACCGGCTGATTGTTGTTGGTAGTACTGAGCAGCAGCAATCATTTCCTCCTCAGCAGGAGGAAGAAAGATAGCCGTCATCATCCGAGTTTAGATTTGGCTTCGCGAAAAACTTGCTCGGCGGGTTTGCCTGATAACTTCCCTTGTTTGTATGCTTAATAGCGACGTTCAGCCTCCTCCAGCCAGACCGCTTCCGCATCGACATCTTCTCCGGGGTCGATACTGGCAATGAGATGGTGCGCCACGACCGCACGATCCTTCTTCGGTAGGCGACTCGCTTCTTGTTCTAATTCAGCGACTGATTTTGGCATGGCGGTTTTTTCAGTGAACTTCCGCCACCACTGTACGGCGATTCCATACCGTTTGCAACGGCTTCAGCAGATAGAGACACGGTCACAATTCCTTGCCAGTTACCTGCTGCTCCGCATGATAGGAGCTGCGGACGAGCGGACCGGATTCGACATGGCTGAAACCCATCGCAAGGCCCTCTTCCTTGAGCACGGCGAATTCGGAGGGATCGTAGAAACGGGCGACAGGGGGGTGGTCTCTCGTCGGTTGGAGATATTGGCCGATCGTGATGATGTCGCAATCGACCATTCGGAGATCGCGCATGACCTCGCGCGCCTCCTCAAGCGTCTCACCCATGCCCAGGATCAGGCCGGATTTGGTCTTCATCCCACGTTGCTTCGCCGTCGCGAGCACGTCGAGTGAGCGTTGATATTTTCCTTGCGGGCGGATCGATGGAAAGAGTCGCCGAACTGTTTCGATATTGTGATTGAGAATCTCCGGCCTCTCGCCACAGACCGTTGCAAGCGCTTCCTCGTTACCTTCGAAGTCCGGAATCAACACCTCGATCGTACAGGTCGGATTCAGCCGTTTGGTCTGCCGGATCGTTTCCGCGAACGCCCATGCCCCGCCGTCCGGCAATTCATCGCGATTCACCGACGTGATCACGGCATGGCGCAGGCCGAGGGCTTGGATTGCCTCTGCAACACGGCCTGGCTCTTCCTTGTCCAACGAGTGCGGTCGTCCTGTCTCCACCGAACAATAGTGACAACGCCTGGTGCAGATGTCGCCAAGAATCAGGAACGTCGCCGTGCGGGCATTCCAACATTCCCACCGGTTCGGACAGCGAGCTTCTTCGCAGATAGTATGGAGACCAAGCCGCTCCATGGTCTGCTTGATATCGAGATAATCCGGACCAGTCTTGGCCTGAACCTTAAACCAGGAGGGAAGGCGAGGTCGGGTGATAGGGAATGATTGATGGGTGATGGGTGATGGGTGATGAATGGCAGTAGAAGAAGAGGAGCGGAGTTGGTTAAGAGGAACAAAACTCATGACCGTGATCCATCCGAAGAGGTGGTCCGGAACCAACTTAGAACTTTCCCCAAAAGGCCGGGTCGGTCAGGCTCAGTTTGTGGAGGATCCGGATATTCTACCCACAGTTCCTGTGAACCCAGATAGACCCCGTCGCGAAAGCTCCGTTGAGTCTTGAGCTGCCGGTAGCCTTGAGCATGCAACGTCCGGATCAAGACGGTGAGCGCCTCATCCTGGGTCGGATGAACCTCCGTCGTGACACGGACGGCCTCATACCGTACAAGAGCTCGGTAGCCTTCTCCGGCCCGTTCAAACTCGACCGGCCTGCTGAATCCCCGTTCCCGGTTGTCCAACCCGGCGAGTTGGTGTTTATCGAATCCCGTCTGCCCCATCGCTCATGCTAAGGCTCGATACACGGCAACCAAATCACTCAACGCAATCGTCTTGTTTTTGAGTATGGCCCGTTCCGCTTGCATCATCTCTCGAATCTTGGGATCGACCGCGCCGGATTTGAGGCAGGAGGCGCCGAGCGCCAGAATCCGGTCACACTCGTCGGCGAGCTTCCTCTTCACAACGGGATTCACCGACAGAATCTCCATGAGCTGTTGTCGCGTTTCATCGAGATGCCCTTGGAGTTCGGAATCCGGATAGCTCTTCCGAGCTGCTTCATCGAAGCAACGATCGAGGTATTGAGTCAAAAACACGTAGAGGCGCACCAGCGCGGCCGCTATATCCGTTTGATCGTTCGTCGAGACAGGCATACGTTCTCCCTCCTTCTGAGACAACGGCAGATAACCCGCAGGCTGTTGACAAAGTCCGCCAGCGGCGTTCTCGCATCGCTCAGAGGCTCAACGTACCAAAGCGTACGCCTCGCCTCTTCGCTCGCTGCGGCCTTGCTGGACGGCCTTTCTGAACACCCTGCGGGCATTAGGATTCCGTCTATGAGAGATGACTTCAGACATCCAGCAATACCTGCACATCGTCGCCCTCGATTTTCACTTGGTAGGCTTCTACTTTCGCGGAGGGATTATTCATGCAGGCGCCGGTCGTGACATTGAACCGCCATCCGTGCCAGGGACAGGTGACGATGTCACCTTCCAACTCTCCCTCTCCCAACGGACCTTCTCGATGGCAACAAGTATTGTTGATCGCATGAATCGTCCCATCCACATTAAAGACGGCCAGCGTCTTTCCGTTCGCTTCCGCCACGATACCGTGCCCGGGTTTGATATCCGTGGCCGCAGCCACACGCACGAACTCTCCCATGCCTTCCCTCCGATTTGAGACCGCTCAATTGGTACTGAACGGCTGCTTGATCTTCTTGAGCAAACTATCGATGGACGAGCCGGTTTTCCCGGCATCGCCGAGCGCTTCCATGAGTTTCTTTGCTATATTCCGAAACGCCTCGGCTTGAGGGGATGCCGGATCGGCCACGACGATGGGATGGCCGGTATCTCCCCCGTCTCGAATGGCCGGATCAATCGGGATCCGGCCAAGGAACGGCACACCGACCTTGGCTGCTGCCCGCTCTCCCCCGCCATAGGAGAAAATCTCCGTCCGCTCGCCACAGTGGCCACACACAAAGTGGCTCATGTTCTCGACAAGGCCTAGGAGCGGAACGTTTACTTTTTGGAACATCGTCATGCCCTTGCGCACATCGTAGAGCGCAACTTCTTGAGGCGTGGTCACGGTGATCGCCCCGGCTAACGGAACCATTTGTGACAAGGAGAGCTGTACATCACCGGTGCCCGGCGGTAAATCAATCAGCAGGTAATCCAACTCGCCCCAGAGTACATCCCGGAAAAAAGCTTGCAAGTATTGGTGGACCATCGGACCACGCCAGACAAGCGCGGTTTCTTCCGGTACCAGGAACGCCATGGAAATTAATTTCACCCCGTAGTTCTCAACAGGAAGAATTTTCCCGTCCTTCTGTTCCGGGCCGGCGGTACACCCCATCATCATGGGGATATTGGGGCCGTACAGATCCGCGTCCAGAAGACCGACCTTCGCGCCGGCCAATGCCAATGCGCAAGCCAGGTTCGCCGACACGGTGGACTTACCGACTCCACCCTTGCCGCTACTGATTGCAACGACATGTTTGACGCCGGGAATCAAATTATCTTTTCCCTGGGGCTGCTGCGTCCCATGGGCATGTTCATCAGCCATAGCGAGTCTCCAGTTCAGGTAGGTTCGACCGCGTCGTTCAACAATGCCGTCTCTGATCGAGGCATCATCAAATCCCAATATCATCCATCATAAGGGATGCGGCGCCTGAAAGGAAATGGGCCGGTCGGACCATCGTCCATGCGCCGACCGGGGCAGCAAAGAACGATGACCATCGTCCGTCCGAGAGGTATACTGAACTCAAGCGAAGCGCATCATTCTCAGGACGACCTATGACACCATCTCCCCCCTTAGAACCGGCCATTCGCCGGATCGGCGAACAACTTGCCCGGCTCTCCGCCGGCCTTTCACCTTCGATCTTTGACAGCCGCTGGTGGTCCCATTCGGCGATCAATCTGGCGATGAAGGATGCGTCGTTTAAGACCAGACTGTTCCACTTCATCGATGTCCTTCCGGTCATTCAAGACGATGAGCGTGTCGTCTCGCTCGCCGAAGAATATTTCGGCCATGAGAGCAGTGAGTTGTTCGGACTTCAGTGGGGATTGAAGGTGCTCACTTCTACGGGCATAGGGGCACGCCTCACCGGCAAGTCAATCAGGAAACAGGTCGAAGAGATGGCCAAAACGTTCATTGCCGGCGCCTCGATTGAAGAAGCCGTTCCGACGTTGTCGCAATTATGGAAAGACGGACGAGCCTGGTCTGTCGATCTGTTGGGCGAGGCCACCATCAGCGAGCAGGAAGCCGATCGCTATCGTGACCACTGTCTGAACGCCTTAATGGAACTGGAGCGCGCCACGAAGACCTGGCCTTCCAATCCCTTGCTCGAACGAGACCACCTGGGACCCCTCCCACGCGTGCAGCTTTCGCTCAAAATTTCGGCTCTTTCATCTCGGTTGGATCCGATCGATCCCGAGGGAAGTTACGCGTCGGTCGCCGCGCGGCTCCGCCCGTTGGTGGATCTGGCGCAGTCGCTGCCGGCCGGATTGATTTTCGATATGGAACAGGCGGAAACAAAAGGCCTGATCCTGCATATATTCAAGCAACTCTTCGCCGAGCCTGCCTATCGATCCTATCCCTATGCCGGACTCGCGTTGCAGGCCTATCATCGAGAAACCGAACGGGACATTCATGATGCGGTGGCGTGGGCGCGAACACGTGGGGCGCCGATTACGATCCGACTGGTCAAGGGAGCCTACTGGGATTCCGACACCGTTCGATATCGGCAAGCAGGCTGGCCGGTTCCGCTTTTTGAGCACAAGGCGGAAACCGACATGCAGTACGAGCGAATGATTTCGCTGTTGTTTGAACAGGCCGATCTCATCCGACCCGCGTTCGGCACGCACAATCTTCGCACATTGGCCGCCATCGAAGCCCATGCGGAATCGCGGGGTCTGGCAGCCGACGCGCGCGAGTACCAAATGATCTTCGGCATGGCGGAGCCGTTCCAGCAGGCCATGGTCAAATTAGGCCGCCGTGTGCGGTTGTACAGCCCTGTGGGACGGCTGCTTCCCGGCATGGCCTATCTGGTTCGGCGACTCCTGGAAAATACGTCGAACGAATCGTTCCTCAAAAAAGAGTACGTCGAATCCCAGCCCGTGGCCCGGCTCCTCGCTCCTCCGACAGCGCCGGACCGGCTCCCGCACGCCACGACGAATGACAAAAATATTTTCAGCAATGAACCGCATAGTGATTTCTCACAGGCGGCGGCGCGGGAGGCCATGCAAGGAAGCATCGGATCGGTCCGATCTCAGCTGGGCCGGCAATGGCACGGGGGAGCATCCGGTATCAGACTGACCGGTCCCTGGCTGGAATCCCGTAATCCTTGCAGACCAACTGAGGTCGTGACCCAGGTTCGGAGCGCCGCGGTATCCGATCTGGACCACATCATCGAACAGGCGCTCGCACAATGGAACCATTGGCGGCGAAACGCTCCGGAAGCGCGAGCTGCAATTCTAAGGAAGGCCGCATCTGAACTACGCCGTCGTCGATACGAGCTGGCCGCGTGGGAGATCTTTGAAGTCGGCAAGCCATGGCGGGAGGCCGACGCCGATGTCGCCGAAGCGATCGACTTCCTCCGTTACTATGCGGATGAAATGGACCGTCTGGCCGGACCGGTACGGCTCGGCAACTGTCCGGGAGAACTCAACCAGCGCACCTATGCGCCGCGCGGTGTGACCGCCGTCATCGCCCCATGGAACTTTCCGCTCGCCATCCCCGCCGGAATGATTTCCGCGGCCCTTGTGACCGGCAATCCGGTCCTGTTTAAGCCGTCGGAACGCGCGCCCGGCTTAGGCACTCTGCTCACCGACATCTTCATCGAAGCAGGTGTCCCGGGCGGTTGTGTGACCTGCCTCCCAGGTGGGCCGGAGATCGGCCAAGCGCTCATCACACATCCCCAGGTCGTGACGATCGCGTTTACCGGATCGAAGACCGTGGGACTCCACATCTTAACCGAGGCAGCCCGCATGGCCCCCGGACAGCCGATGGTCAAGCGGGTGATTGCCGAGATGGGCGGAAAAAATGCCATCATTGTCGATGAGACGGCCGATCTCGACGAGGCCATCGCCGGCGTCGTCGCATCGTTTACCGGCTATGCGGGACAGAAATGCTCGGCTTGCTCCAGAGTCATCGTGCATCGCGCCATCCATGACTCCTTCGTGTCCCGCCTGCGTGAGGCGGTGCTGAGCGTGGAGGTCGGCGATCCCGTACACCCGTCCACCAGGATGGGACCGGTGATCGATGCCCGAGCCCAAGCGAGCATACAACGCTATGTTTCACTCGGCCTCGAAGAAGGCCGGCTCCTCGTGCAACGACCCGTGGATCAGACCGGGTATTTTGTCGGGCCGACGGTATTTGTCGATATCCAACCGCATCACCGTTTGGCACAAGAGGAAATCTTCGGACCGGTGTTGTCGGTCATGAAGGCCGACGATTTTACCGATGCGATCCGCTTGGCCAACGGAACCCAGTATGCCTTGACCGGAGGGGTCTACGCCAGGAGTCCCACTTATCTTGCGATGGCTCGAGAGCAGTTTGACGTGGGAAATCTGTACCTGAACCGACCGATCACCGGCGCCTTGGTCGCCCGTCAACCATTCGGAGGACATCGCTTTTCAGGGATTGGTGCGAAAGCGGGCGGGGAAGACTATCTGGCCCAGTTCATGATCGCCAGGGTCATCAGCGAGAACACCCTTCGCCGGGGATTCGAGTCGACTCAATGAGGCCTTGGCCGCTTTGATGTCGTATTCTTCAAGCTCTTCCGTGATCTCCGTGACCACGCCGCGATCCTCCTTGACGGCGGCTAATTCCTGCCGCTCCGAATACTTCACGAGCCCGACCCCCTTGGCGAACCACGCCGTCATCACGTCGATTCCGGTCACGGTTCGACGGCTCCCGGACAAGTGGATCTTCATGTTCATCCGCGCTTCAACCTTGACAGCCTCCTGGAACGTACCGGCTGGGACCGTAATGGTTTCTCGACCGATCACCTTGCTCCAGCCCTGAGTATCGACCGTCTCATCGGTTTGATCGCGATCCATATCGTTGCCGAAATCAACCCCTATTCGGTCGAACTGTTGGAAGGATGACGGAACTCGCAGTGGAAATCGGAAAATCTGGTAAGGCGTAATGTGTTTCTCCAACGGTGTTCCTGGCTCCGACCCATAGTACACAATGCCGACCGCGTCGCGCCGATAAAAACTATCCGACGCTCCGTGATTTCCCGGGTTGGTATCATGGAATACGGTTACCGTGACACCATTGATGGCCTTGGTTCCCGTGACCGTCGACACATTCGTGAACAATTTCAGTTCGACAGTTTGGAGCGGCCCCTCGCTGATCTGGCCACGATAGGTCCAGCGACTCCCGACCGTATCGGGGAAATACTCCTCGGACTTTGAAATCGTGACCGGCTCCTCCGCTCCGAATGCCACAGGCCACGGGTAAAGACCCAGGAATGCGCACAATCCCACCGCCGATACGAATCGCACAGCACCGTGAAGCTTTGCCATTATCCCAACTCCAGATACGATTGTTGTGACGGTACCATAGGAGTCGAGGGAGCGGCAAGCCGATCGATATCGGGCGGAGTTTGGATACCTGCTTGTTTTGGCCCGCTTCTCCCCGCATAATTCTGTCCGATATGGAACCTCCCATCCCGCCGATACCTCCCGCGAAGGATCGATCGACGAACCAGTCTGATCGTCCGGCTGTCCTCATTACGGGAGCATCCGGAGGGATCGGGCGCGCGATCAGTCACGCCTTCGGAAAAATCGGATGGTACGTGGGAGTCCATTACTATCGGAATAAACCGGCGGCCGAAGCGACCTTGAATCACGTCCTCAAAGATGGTGGCAGCGGCGCCCCCTACTCCGCCGATATTCGAGAAGCTGAATCCGTTCGACGCATGGTCGACCGCTTCTCCTGCTGTACCTCCGGCCCATTGGCATTGGTCTGCAACGCCGGAATCGGACAGAGCGAGTTACTCGCGCGTCATGCAGACGAGATCTGGGATAACGTCATCGCCACGAATCTCACAGGGACATTTCACTGCCTGCGAGCCATGGCGCCGACTCTGCTCGCTCGCGGCGGAGGCTCCATCATTGTGCTCGGGTCCCACACAGGGTTCCATGGGGCAACCGGTCAGAGCGCCTACGCGACGTCGAAGGCCGGACTGATCGGACTCGTGAGAACGGCCGCGCTGGAATGGGGACCCAAGAATATTCGCGTCAATCTCGTACTGCCGGGTTGGCAAAAGACCGGCTTGACCGAGGGCCTGTTTCCAGAAGGACAGGGTTGGCTCGACCACGCCCTACACCGGCCGGCGGCTCTCGACGAAGTCGTGGGGACCATCGTCCACCTCACCCAACTCAAGGACATATCAGGACAGGTGTGGAACTGCGACAGCAGGAACCTATAACGTGAAGCGTGAATCAATAAGTCATTAGTCATCAGTCATTGACTAATGACCAGTGATGTCAGGGTTGCGAGATACGAGAGACAAACGACGAGCGACGAATGTTGGAAGTCCCGATGAACCACGGAGTCTTCATAACCGGTACCGATACAGGCGTTGGGAAGACGTTGGTCACGGCAGCGTTCGCCCTTCATCTGAAGAAACGGGGATTGACGGTTGGCGTGATGAAACCGATCGAGACAGGGGTCTCGAGAGGAAGGGAAACTCAGTCGGATGCCGCCCGGCTACGAGCCATCATGGAAAGCGAAGAGCCAGCGGGAGCGATCTGTCCCTATCCGTTTGAATTGCCGGTCGCTCCACTTGCCGCGGCTCAAGCCGAAGGACAGACCATCAATCCGGACACCATCAAGAAAGTCTACCGACTCCTGTCAAGCCGGTATGACTGCATGGTGGTTGAAGGAATCGGCGGGGTGCATGTGCCGGTCACCAACAGCTCGAACGTCATGGATCTGATCAAGCGGTTGCGCCTTTCGGTCGTCGTCGTTGGACGGTCAGGGTTGGGAGGAATCAATCATGCCTTGCTGACCATCGAAGCCCTTCGTCGAAAACATATCCATATCGTCGCCCTGGTCTTGAATCGGACGCATTCCGTCAGATCGGCCCTGGCACGGGTTCAAGAGCGATCGACTATTGAAATTCTCCGCCGACAAGCCGACGTACCGGTACTCGGCCCACTCCCTTACGAACCAGGCCTGCCGGGCCGTTTCCGCCCAACGGTCACGCATCTTGCCCGATCTGCCGCCATTAAGAACCTGGCGAAGTTGGTAGCGAGACCAGCGAGACAAAGTCGTTGACGGACCGCGAAATATCCGGCGCCTTCAGAATCGCCGAGATCACCGCCACTCCATCGGCTCCTGCGCGCATCACATCCGCCGTGCGATCGGCTGTAATCCCCCCGATGGCGAAAATAGGGAGTTCCGTGAGGGAACGGATTGCTCGTAACCCTTGCAGACCCACGACCGGATCATGGTCCAGCTTCGAGCCAGGCGTGAAAATCGGCCCAAACCCGAGATAGTTTGGTCCATCAATAGCCGCCGCCACCACTTGCTCTCGATTGTGTGTCGAAACGCCGATCAGCTTTTCCGGCCCCATGACCGTTCGCGCGAGATTGAGCGGCAAGTCTCCCTGCCCGAGATGCACACCATCCGCATCCACCGCCAGCGCCAAATCGCATCGATCATTGACGATGAACAGCGCGCCGAGCTCGTGCGCCGTTTTCCGCAGCGGCAAGGCCTCTTCGTACGCGACTTTCATCGATGCAGTCTTGTTCCTGTATTGAAAGATCTTGGCACCCGCTGTTGCGGAAACTTTCAGGATATCGACAAGCGGACGTTCGGGACAAACCGCCGGATCCAGAATGATATACAGGCCGGCGAGTGCCGATGCGCCAGGATTCTTTTCTCGCGAAAGGTGAACCATCTCAGTTACCGCTTGGAATGCTCCAACGCCTTCTGTTTGACGATACGGAAGTGGGTGGCCAACTCTTGCCGCGTGACCATCGCGACTACCCAATTCGGCACGAGCGAATCCAGCTCGACGATGAGTTCAAACTCGGCGCGCGTGTGATCCCCCTCCCCGGCCGGCTGAAGCTTCCAGACCCGATGATAGCGCTTGAAGTCACCGCCCTTCAGGTCGGTCACAAGACCACCGCTCGGCAAGATCCTGGACTCCGTCACCAACCGGCGTTCACCAGGCATCACCGGATGGTCGATGCGAAGATCGATCGTGGCCACCCCCTCATGAATGTTCAATTCAGCCACTCTCATCTGAACCTCGAAGAGGTCCGGCCAATGCGCGTAATCCGCCAACAACGCTTGTATCACTTCCGGCTTGGCCGGGAAAAGCGGATGCGCCGTCGCGCGGATTCCCCCGCCGGACTCCGTCTTCACCTCCAACCCGTCCGCATCAGCCGCGGCCCGAGCATCTACCTCCCATGGGGACATGGATAGAAGGATAGGGACGGCCAACCAGAGGACGAGGCTCTGTGACGCCGGAGCTCGTCTATCCGACAATCGCATCCAACAGCCGTTGGTGAATCTTCCGCACCCGTTCAAGTTGTCCTTTGGCGGGAAACCGCTCGTAGAAGCCGTCGGCGCGGAACTCTTTCGTCAAAGGGGCCCAGGGCTTGACGATCTCGGCAAACGGCTTGTGCGAGCGTTGTTCATCCCAGTCGTTGATGAGCTTGCGATCCACGATCACATCGTCCAACACTCGAATCAGCGCCTTGAGCGTCACATCGCGAGTAAACATATACCGCTCGTTCTGTCCCCACACCTCGCCCATGACCTCCTTCACTCCCTTCAGATAGTCGCGCACCAAGGCGTAGCAGCGATCAGGCTTCATCCCCAAGTGTGACTCCATCCAGTGCTTATGGACCGTCACGACTTTCAACAGCTCGTTGAACACCTCGGACTGTAGAATCCATTTTTCCTGTTTGCTCCGTCCCCCAAGGCGATTGATCTTGTACCGCAACGGCGAGTCCGGCTCGCCGTACAGGAGGTTCACGACCTTGGCGGCGAATTTCTTTTCAGGACTTTCCCACGAGACCTTCTCATAGAGGTCGACCAAATGCGACCGGTTGATTCGCGTATGGGTCGAATTGATGATGACGAACATCTCGGTCGCGAAATCGGCGCTGCGTCCGTCGAACAACAAACAGGGCACTTCCACCTGCGCGCTCTGATCGGAATGTTTCTCGTGGAAGAAGTGAAGCCCGGCGAGACGGTGTTGCCCGTCGATCACCAGATATTTTCCTTTCGGCTCGCTCAAGTGGCCGATCGAATCCGAGCCGTCCGTCTTTTGGAAGCGAAGGGTTTCGTCGGTAAAGAGCAGCACGGTGCCTGGAATCATCGGTTGGGCCACGACGGTCTCGTAAAAATTGACGATCTGCTTGATCTTCTGCCGATTCAAGACCCGTTGGAATCCCTTCTCGCTCCGCTCGATGCCCGCGATAAACTGCGCCACGTCGTCATGGTCGGAAATCTTGGCCTGTGCGATCTCTTCACCCTCGAAATAATACCGGCTGGTGAACCGGACCTTCTTCAACAGCTCACTGGCTTTGTAGGCGATGAAATAGAACGTGCCTTCTTTTTGCGTGATCCGCGTCGCGAGCATGGCGCCTCCATTGGTTTGAATAGAAGCCGGCGGGAGGATTCTACGCGGCCCTCTCCATGGCCGCAAGACAAGCTCCTGTGCTACGATCCTACACCGATGATCTCACAATGGTGCAAGTTTGCCCTATTCATCTCACTTCTGATGCCGGGAGTCGTGATGTCCTCCGACGCCGGCGCGCAGGACTCGGAAGACTCAACCGCCACGACGGAACTCTCCTGCAGCTTCACGATGGAAAAAGGTGAAACCGGACGCCCTTGCCACGTTCCCTTTCCACAAGGATGCCTGGTCGCCTCCATTCCCGGAACCAAGCGCCCCTGGACCACGATCTCGAAAGGCGGCCGCCTGCAGTGCCGGTTTGACGAAACCAAGACCGATTGGAAGACAACCATCGTCGGCACCTGCGACCGATGCCGATCGGTCCGATGTTCGGCCCACTTCAGCGTTCGGTTTGATTGCTCGACCCAACACTAAGTTCACGGATATCCCATGTCCCTCACGGCCGCCATCAAACAAGAAGCCCGCGCGCTGGGATTCGACGCGGTTGGGATGACGCAGGTGTCCCGCGAACGGACAGGGTCGGCGGCCGACGGCCATCAAAAACATTCCTCGCCCCAGTCCGAGACCTCCGCCACGCAACGCCTCTTCACCCGCCTCACCGAATGGCTCCAGCGAGGCCATCACGGCGCCATGGCCTGGATGGAACGGGCTCCAGACAAGCGCGCCGATCCCTGCCTGGTGCTTCCCGGCTGTCGGTCGATCATCTCCCTGGGGATCAACTACCTCACTGAGCATCGCGCGAATGAACAACCTGGGTATGGCCGCATCGCGAGATACGCCTGGGGGAAGGACTACCACAAGATTTTTGATTCCAGGCTCACGCAACTGGAACAGGCGATTCATAGGATGGCGCCCGGCGCTCAAACCCGTTCGTACTCGGATACCGGCCCCATCATGGAGAAAGCCTGGGCCGAACAGGCGGGCCTGGGTTGGATCGGAAAACATTCCAATCTCGTTTCATCGGAGCATGGCTCGTGGCTGCTGCTGGGAGAAGTTTTGACCACATTGGAGCTGGAAGCTGATGAGCCGGCGACCGACCTCTGTGGCAGCTGCACGCTCTGCCTTCAGGCTTGCCCCACCGGAGCCATCACGGAGCCCTATGTTGTCGATGCCACTCGTTGTATTTCATACCTGACCATCGAACTGCGGGGTGATGAGACCGCCATTTCTCATGAGTTGCAGGGTGGCATGGGAAACAAAATATTCGGATGCGATGATTGCCTCGACGTGTGCCCCTTCAATCTCCGAGCCGAGCCGACTCAGGAACAGGCGTTTCAACCTTCACGCTGGAGCCTTTCGCCTCGCCTCAACGAACTGTCTCAGCTGGATGAACGGACCTTCGCCACGGTTTTTCAACACAGCCCGATTCGACGCGCAAAACACCAGGGGTTTCTCCGGAACGTCGCCATCGCGCAACGGAACTTGAAGCCCTCGTGACCATTCCACACCTTTCCTCCTCACACATGAGTTGTTGTCCCTTACGCACGTGGAGAGCGTTTTGAGTGAATCGAATTGGATACAAAATGTATCTAATTCGATTCTTTCCCTGACCCTGACGGCTTGATTCACGACATCGATATCTTCCCGACAGTGCCTCACAATCGCTACTAACTACCTGATAGATCATTCACTTCGCACAGAAGTTATAGTTATCCACCTCCATCACAACTCGCGCGGAATGTATTGTGCTGTACACGATCCCAAATGGCCTCGGCTCCGGCTGAGCCAAGGCCATCTAGGCCCAGTTGAGCACGCAACCGGATTTTTTCTTTGTATTTTTTCTTCTGAATTTGGTACATAGTTCACTGGGCGTTTGTCGACGAAGGGTGGGAGGGGGATCAATTCGCCACGCTCGTCAGTGCAGCGTCTCTGTTCCATCAAAATCTAAAGGGAGGCTACTATGCAGAGGTTTCGTGTGCTCACAGCTACATTAGGACTTGCCGTTCTCTTGGGGGCCAGCGGCTGTATCACCATGCCGGGGTCCGCAGGGGCGAAGGTCCATGATGTTACGTTCACAGCGATGGAAACGGAAATCGTCATCGACGGGAACGGGACGAAATACAAGGCTTGGACCTTTAACGGTCAGATGCCGGGCCCGGTCGTCCGGGTCACAGAGGGTGATACCGTCAACTTCACCCTGATCGGCGACAAGAATAATACCTTCCCCCATTCGATGGACTTTCATGCGGCCGAGCTCGACTTCTTGAAGAACTACCACAAGACCGTTTCAGCGGGCGAAACACACAAATTCTCCTTCGTGGCGAAGAAGCCCGGCGTGTTTTTCTACCACTGCGGCGCGGGCCCCATGATCCAGCACGTCGCCCGTGGCATGTTCGGAGCCATCATCGTGGATCCGAAGGATGCCAATGCGTGGCCGAAGGCTGATCGTGAATTCGTCTTGGTCCAGTCAGAGTTCTGGAAGAATCCGGACAACGTGCAGGCGATGTTCGACCGGAAGTGGGACAATACGATTTTCAACGGCGGGATCTTCAAGTACCATCCGTTCTTCCCGGGGGGAGAGCCGTTGGAAGTCAAGGTCGGTGAACGGGTACGCATCTATTTCGTGAACGCCGGTCCGAACGAGTTTTCCGCGCTCCATCCGATCGCCGAAATCTGGGACAACGTCTATGAAAGCGGCAATCCGGCCAACAAGTTCGTCGGCGTCCAGACCTATGTGGTCGGTCCGGGCAGCGCAGCCACCTTCGATATGATCGCGGAGTCGCCGGGAGCCTATCCAGTGGTGACCCACTCCTTAACGGGCGCCTTGCGTGGTGCGATTGCCGTGGTGATCGCCAACCAAAATCCAAAAGACTATAAAGGTCAGTTGATGCCGAACACCCCCTGGAACCCGTAATGAATGAGCGGGGTACGGAGGTCTTGCAGTCAATTCATTCTCACACAAAGGAGTAGACGATATGTCATTGAGCAAGAAGATTATGAGCATGGTAGTGGCCATAGCAGCCACGTGGACGTTGAGCAGCGCGACGTCCTTTGCCGCGGATGCGTCGCTCTATGAGCGGCTCGGCGGACAGGGCGCTATTCAAGCCGTGGTCACCAAGTTCATCGGCAATGTGGGCGCAGACAAGCGCATCAACGGCTTTTTCGCGACGACCGACCTCAAGAAGCTCAACAAGCTCTTAGTCGAGCAGGTGTGCGCGGCGAGCGGCGGTCCCTGCACCTACTCGGGCCGTGATATGAAGACGACGCATAAGGGCATGAAGGTCACCACCGCTGCCTTCAACGCGCTCGTGGAAGACTTGGTCAGCGCCTTGGATACCTTCAACGTGCCGGCGAAAGAAAAGGGCGAGTTGCTCGCCGTCCTCGGACCGATGAAGAGCGATATTGTCGAAGTTCCATAACGACGCGCAGTGGTGACCACTGTCCGAGTCACCCGCTAGCTTCCGTCAGCCAGGGCCCACCGGTCCTGGCTGACGAGGTCCTCATGCTGGTAGACCCACCTTCTTTCAAGCGCTGAACCTGCTTATTTCCACCAGACATGGGCACTGCCACTTAGGACAATGTTAATGTTATCATGTATCGATTTTGATGCGGCTCGGCGCACGGGGCGCGAGTAGCCATCCGGCAGGACATCAGTGGCAATCACCAAGGAGGAACCATGAGAGGGAAGCGTTTGATCGTGACGTTGTGTAGTTTCATCGCCGTTGCCTTGTGGAGTACGGCAGGTTGGTCTGGCCCCGAGTCCGACCCACTGAAGCCGCGTGTTCCGGACGCTGAACGTGGGGAAGCGCGAAAAGTGAAGAGCCCGATCACCGTAACTCCTGACATCATCGCCAAGGGCAAGGAGCTCTATGAAGGCAAGGGCACCTGCGCAAACTGTCATGGTCAGGGTGGCGAGGGCGATGGCGCGGGTGGAATGCTGCTCACGCCAGGTCCACGAAACCTTACGAATTGCAAGTTCCATAAAAAGCGGAACGACGGGGAACTCTTCTGGGTTGTGAAGAATGGAAGTCCCGGCACCGGTATGCCGGCCCTCGTAAAGGGCGGCGTGCTCACCGAGGAAGAAGCCTGGACGATCATCGCCTACGAACGAAGTTTCTGCAAGGACAAGGACTAGCGGCTGAAGGACGTTCACTCTGCGATATGGATACGGGCTGTCGGTCAAGAATTTCGACTGACGGCCCGTTTTCTCGTTACCCTCAGCCGCCAAGCGTGCCGCGCAAGAAGCTGAACCGTACGTTCGCATTCATGACAAGGCCTCGCTGATTCAGCGTCCACGCCACCGTCGACTGTCGGCGTGCCTTCTGTTGTCTCACCCCCCTTTCTTTCTTTGCATAAAAAGGTATAGGCTATTGTTGATTTCGATGGTTCTACAGGAGCTCTGGACAAAGGAGTCTTCCGATGAACCCTCACACGTTTCTACTCATCTCCAAAGACTCCGAGCTCAAGCAACTCCTCCACGCAGCTTCGCCTCAAACCGACATTCACGCAGCCGGTACGATAGCTGGAGGACTCGCTCTCTGGTCTGATATTTCACCCACGTTGGTCGTTGCCGAGGGGAATGCCCATACCCTGGCGCCCCTCCTTGAATATGCCCGTCAGGCGCCCCACTCCCCACCCCTCCTTGCGATCGGAGACCGCCATTCCCTCAAAGACGCTGTAGAAACCATGCGCGCCGGGGCCGCGGATTACCTAGCCAAACCGATTCTGCTTGAGGATCTGTTGCCCGCCATCACCCGCGCCCTTCACCATCCCGGTCCAGCGCCATCCTCGTCGCCGCACGATCCGTTCGCATCCATCATCAGTGTCTCGCCGCAAATGAATCTCATGAAGCAACTGGCCAAAGAAGTGGCGGTCACGGATGCGACCGTCCTCATCACCGGGGACAGTGGAACCGGCAAGGAACTGTTTGCCGAGGCGATTCACCACTATAGTCCACGAGCCAAAGGCCCGCTGATCGCGCTGAATTGTGCCGGCATTCCGGAGAATCTCTTGGAGTCGGAGTTATTCGGTTATGAATCGGGAGCCTTTACCGACGCCAAGCGGGCCAAACCAGGACGATTCCAACTGGCGGAGGGAGGAACATTGTTTCTCGACGAGATCGGAGAAATGAGTTCGGCCGCTCAAGCCAAGCTCCTCCGTGTGCTGGAAAACCACACGATCGATCCCTTGGGCGATACCCGCAGCCACAAGGTCGACATCCGCATCATCGCCGCCACAAATGAAGATCTCCTCGCCCACATCAAAGCCGGTCGTTTCCGCCTCGATCTCTACTATCGGCTGAACGTGTACCAGCTGCGCATTCCACCGCTGCGCGAACGGCTCGAAGACATCGAACCGATTCTCTTGCTTTTCTTGGAGCGAGCCACACAGGAGCGCGGATGCCGCATTCGGGCTATCGACCCGGCAGCCCTTGCCGTGCTTCAACGCCACGATTGGCCTGGAAACGTCCGCGAGCTCCACAATGTCGTCGAATGGCTGACCATCACATGCAAGGCAGAGACTATTCAGCCTGCCCATTTACCGGCATCCGTGCGAACCGCTTCCTCAACGACTTGCCCGAACCAAAGTCCCAAGCCGTCGTTGCTGGCCTTCGGACTGTCGTTTCAGGACATGGAAAGGCGCATGCTCGAAGAAGCGCTTCGAAAGGCATCCGGCAATATCTCGGAAGCCAGCCGTCTTCTCAAGATGACCCGCAATACGCTCCGCTACCGCATGGCGAAGTATCACCTGTCTTGAAGAACCATCCCTCGCTTCAGCCACCACATCCACCCCGGTCGCGTTGGCGCCGTCATATGGGCTCTGGTGCAGTCGCGTGCGCCTTAAGATTTGCTGACGGCAGACCGATAGTGCTCCGGAGCAGAAGGAGCCACGCCACCCACTGATCCTATGACAAAGCGAATCGGAATCGACGAACTACAGCCGGGCATGCTGGTCGAACAGCTCGATCGCTCCTGGCTGAGCACGCCTTTTTTTCGGCACAAAATGACGATCACCTCGCCACAACAAATCGCGCAGCTGAAGGCCTGTGGAGTCCGGACACTGGTCGTCCGCATTGATGCGGAAGCGGTCCGAGAAGCGCCGGCACCGGAGCAGAGTCTTGCCGACGATTCCAATGTCCCGGTCGTGGAGGAATCGGTGTCGGCGCCGCCGGTTGTCCCCTTCGAAGAAGAGCTGGCTGTCGCCAGACAGGTATATCAGGCTGCGAAGACCGTCATTCAAGAGGCCATGCATGACGCGCGGCTGGGACGAGCGCTCAACGTCGAGGCCGTGAGGGCGGTCGTGACCGACATGACCGACAGCGTCTTTCGGAATCCGGACGCCTTATCCAGTCTGTCGAGGCTCAAGCGATTCGACGAATACACCTTTTATCATTCCGTGAATACCGCCCTGCTGGCCATGTCCTTGGGCAAGAGCCTCGGATTCGACCGGTCGATGTTGCATTTAGCCGGAGTCGGCACCTTGCTGCATGACATCGGAAAAACGAAAGTGCCCCTCGCCATCCTGAACAAACCCGGCCGGTTTGAAGCGCACGAGATGGAGATTATGAAGCAACATGTCCTCAGGGGGGTTGAGGTCTTGGCCGGCACGACCGACTTAGGAGATTCATACGTCCAGCCCGCGCTTGAGCACCATGAACGGGTGAACGGAGCCGGATATCCGCATCGGCGCGCTCGGAAAGACATCAGCCAGTTCGGCCTCATCACGGCCATCGTCGATATCTATGACGCGATGACGAGCGATCGGTGCTACCACAAGGGGCAACCTGCGCATCAAGCCCTTCAGTTGCTCTATCGCCTCTCGCTCGAAGGCCATCTTGACCCGGCATTAGTCCAGCAATTCATCCAGGTCGTGGGAGTCTACCCTGTCGGGTCGGTCGTGGAGTTGACTACAGGCGAGACCGGCATCGTCAAACAGATCAACCATGAGGCGCCATTGGCGCCGGTCGTGCTCCTCGTGAAAAGCGCGGGAAATACCCTGCTCTCAAGCCCTCGCGAACAGGATCTCTCCGGGCAAACGGAGACGCCGCGTCGGAGCATTACGACCGTTCTCTCCCCTCAACAAGCCGGCCTTGACCCGACCCTCTATCTCGATAAGAAAGCCGCATAAGTCCGTCATAGGAACATCGAGCCTCGCTCGCCCGCGCGACACGGCACCGCTGCGCCTCCTTGAGTCTCAAGGTTTGCAAGAGAGGGTCCGATATCGTGTACTGGAGAGTCCGATTCACCTTCCTGTTGCCATGAAAAAGCGGATCCCCATCGACGAATTACAGCCGGGTATGCGGATCGACAAGTTAGATCGGTCCTGGCTGGATACACCGTTTTTTCGACACCGAATGACGGTCACATCCTTCGAGCAAATCGCGCAATTAAAAGCCAGCGGAGTACGAACGCTGGTGGTGAATCTCGACGCGGAGGACATTCCGGATACGCCGGAAGCGGAACCGGACATCGCCACGGATCCCCTGTTCGCGGCAGCAAAAGAACCGGCATCGGTCCCTCCCCCTATCCCATTCGAGGAGGAACTGCCGGAGGCCAGGCGCGTGTATCACGCCGCCAAGACGATCGTGCAGAACGCCATGCATGACACAAGGCTTGGACGGGCGATCAATATAAATGAAGTCAATCGGGTCGTCTCCGACATGACCGGCAGCGTGCTCAGAAATCTCGATGCCCTGACCAGCTTATCGAGACTCAAGAAGTTCGATGAATACACCTTCTACCACTCCATCAATACCTCGATCTTGGCCATGTCCCTGGGACGCGCTCTGAGATTTGAACGAACCGCCCTGCATCAGATCGGAGTCGGCACGTTGCTGCATGACATCGGAAAAACCAAGATCCCTCCGGAAATCCTGAACAAACCAGGCCGGTTTGAACCGCATGAGATGGAGATCATGAAGCAGCATGTCCTACGGGGAGTGGAGGTGCTCACCACGACTACCGGATTGGGTGATTCTTACCTACGCCCCGCACTCGAGCATCACGAACGGGTAGACGGCACCGGGTATCCACACCGACGAGTCAGAAGCGAACTCAGCCAATTCGGCCTCATCGCCGCAGTCGTCGACATCTACGATGCGATCACCAGCGATCGCTGCTACCACAAGGGACATGTGCCGCATGAGGCTCTACGGTTTCTCTATCGCTTGGCGCTGGAGGGACATTTGGACGCCACCTTGGTCCAGCAATTCATCCACGTGGTGGGGGTTTATCCGGCAGGTTCAGTCGTGGAGTTGAATACGGGAGAAGTCGCCATCGTCAAACAGATCCACCACCATGCGCCGCTGACGCCGGTGGTGCTCTTGGTCAAAAGTGCGGGGAATACGTTGCTCTCCAAGCCTTATGAGCTGGACCTGGTCGCACAGATAGCCACACCGCATCGCAAGATCACAGCCATTCTGGATCCCCGGCGGTCCGGCATTGATCCGACCGACTACCTCGACAAGAAAGCGGCATGAGCCCTCTCGCCGCAGGAATACATTCGCAACTTTAATCATGCGGCTATCAACACCTATTTCCGAGATCTCGTGACAGAACCACATCGTCAAAGACTCCCGACCCCATTTGAACAGAAACCGACAACATATTGACGGACTGAGCCCTCTTGCACCGTCAATATTCTGAACATTCCGTACCCCGCGTAACTACGTACTCGTCAAATCCTTGCACTACCGACATGGGGACCATGTGGCGCGGCTCTTGCTTGAGTTCATCAGCAGCTGTGCACACAACCACCGAGGAGGGATCGATGGAATGTCCGAAATGTAACGGGATGCTGATGTTGGAGCGGTTCTCGGATTTCTTTCTGGTCTTCTATGCATGGAAATGCCTCAACTGCGGCGCGATCATCGACCGTACCATTTCCAACAATCGAAGAAAGAGTCTGGCGGCTCGAGAGTCACAGACCGTCGCCACCCGGTAGGATCCTACTGCTCGGGACCTGGTCTCGAGCCCGCAGGGACCGAGCGGCAGCCACGGCTGGCTAGCGGGATCCTATCCAACGGTCTATCCAAGCCGTCGGCAACTATCCGGTCTGGTCAGTCGTGGAGTTGAATGCGGTGATTGACACCGTCCGATCTCGTGATCAAGGCGAGGCGTCGCACGATTGCTTTCCATGAATCTATGCGGTTCTCTCAATCACGGCGCGAAGAGCCCCGTCACAGAGGACTCTTCACTGGAGTATGACGACAACGATTTAGCCATTAACCATTTCATCGTTATCGGTCACGCACGTATTACCTCGGCCGGCTGCGGCGCCCCTGAGGAGTCGAGCCTGTAGGCATAGGCCTCTTTCATTTTGATGTTACCGCTATCCGTATACACGAAGAGTCGCTTGCCGTCGGTGCGTGTCTTCACGATTCCATAGGACGTACGGCTGAATCCGTAAAATGGGCCGCGTCGTTTATATTCCTGGTCATCCACGGAACGGCACCACTTCTCTTCTTTGAAGAAGGCCACCAGTTCCGTCACCAAGATCAGCGGCTCAGGGCCCCTTGCCCATTTTCCTAACGCCCCCATCAATGTCGCCCGGGGATGGATGTATTCTTTCCTCGCGTTTCATCTCCGCTCGAGACCACGCTCACGACCGGCGAGACAGCCTGGAAGAATGCCCCGGAAAAATCGGCCGAACCATGATGAGGCGCTTTGAATACTTCCGATTTCAGGTTGAGGCTGCCGCGATTGTGCTCACGGGCAAGGAACCGGCCGGCTTCGTCATTGAGATCACCAGAGAACAGGTAACTGAACCCTCCATATATTAGGCGAAAGACGATGGAGTGTCCGTTGATCGTGTGCGATGCCGAATGTCCTTTGAAGCCCGCCTCTTTGACGCTCAACGATTCATGACCGATTCTTGGCCCCTTGGGAGGATTGCCGAGGAATCGCAATGCCGGTTTTTCACTCATGGTGGTCACGAGGGGGCCAAGCACCTCAATTCGCAGGTCTCCATTATTGAAAAAGGCAAAGGCGTTGTCGTCGCCGAACTGCAATCGCCGGATCTCGACATTCTTTCTACTGTTGTACTGAGACAGGGCTTGCTTCCATTTCCGGAACGGCTCGTTCATGTCCGCATCGGCTACTGCCAGGAGATCGTCTTCCAAGCCGACGAGGAACAGTCGGCCGTCCACTGTTTTGGTTGGGCCGAGTTGTTTGGTTTCGGGGACATTCATCTTGTTGACCGTGGTCGGGCGTTTGACAATGCCGTTGTGGTAGACACGCTTCGGCTGCATGAACAGCCTCTTTCGCTTCTCCTTGTTGGTTTCCGACGTAAAGATCTCGGTGAGGCCGGCGAAATGGTCGGCGTCTCCATGGGTGACAATGATGCACTCGACTTCCCGGGGGTTCGTGATCGTCGTGCCACGAAAGCGGCCGGCCAAATAGCGAGCGAACATTTGGTTGTCGCCGCCGTCGACAAGGATGATTTTTCCATCCGGAGATTCAATGACGGTGCCGTCTCCCTGCTGGACATCGACGACATTGACCTTGAGCACCCTGTTGTCCTTGAGCGGCCTCGTGATCGTCTCGATCTTGATGCCGGAGGACTTGCTCGGCTCGATATAGCCCGTGATGGATTCCGGCAAGATACTGCCATCCGATCGTTGGCGAAAGACCGTCGTGCCGACTTCAATATGGCTGCTGGTTTCCTTCACAACCGACACTTCGTCACCCCAAGCAACCGTCCGGATAAATTTCTTTCGACCCTTTTGCTCCCACACATCTGCCAGATCTACATTGAGAACGCATTTCTTACCCATACACACCCTCCTCCGCTAAGGAACAATCTCACATTTATCGAGAACAGATCCCGCCCGCTCTCCATCGGTATCCGGAAGCTCATCGCGGCTGACGATCAGTTTCTCGGCCGCTTCCGTTCAATGGGAGAGAGTTTGAGGGTTGTTCTCCGATCGCTGGACATACACATCTGCTTCAACCTTGGAGCGGCCCGCGGTAATGGCGATGCGGATGCGTACACGTCGTAGTTGACGTTGACGCCGTCGGCCATGGCCTGCTTGTATCCATGACAAGGTTTTGATTGAAGAAGCCGAAGGCCGCTTGCTGGGTAGGGCGATGAGGCCGATGAGGTGCATCGAAGTATTCCAACACCTGCGCTAAACCAATCGGGACACCTGCTACAGTTTCCTCCTCACATCCTTCCAATCCTTCGCCACCTTGGCCTTGCGCGGCGCCTCGCCCTTCGCGGGTTCCGGCACCATGATCGCGTCGAGACGACGCTGCAGAAATGCCTCGGCAAATGCTTTGGATCGGCCGACCCCGGTTTTGATGGTCTTCCAGCCCGAGGCATGGAGCTCGTCAATCTTTGTCCCCAAGGCCATTGTGTCAGCGGGCAGCGCCAACACATAGCCGGTTGGAAACTTGTGTTTCTTCAACCAATCCCTGACCTCTGCGCTCCGCTGAAATCCGTCTATCCCCACGGGTACATTCACCACATACACAACCTTGTAATAAAACTGCGTGAGCTTCCCAAGCTCATTCACTGCCTCGGCTATCGGTTTCCGTTCCGATTCAAGGATGATTCCGATGGGAGGGATTCGACTCGGCGTCGGTTCCTCGATCAAGGACGACAGTTCGATCACGAGGATTGGCTGCCGCCTCTCCCACACCGCGAGATTCGCCTGGCCTTCCGCCTGGTCGACTCGTGGGCTGTTGCCGACGCGGACTTGGACCGGCGCGAGACCTTGCGCCTTTGGAGTATAGGTGAAGAACGCCCGGCCATCACCGCCGGTCAACGCCGTGGCGACAACCTTCCCATCCACCACGAGTTCAAGTGGCTCCCCGCCCAATGCGGCAATGAGCATGAGTCGTTTCGAGATAAGTTTGGCTTCTACGGTGGTTGCCTGGCCCGGAGCCGTCAGCGCGTCTCTGACGAGAATCGCGGCGGAACTTTTCTCCGCGGCGAACAATAGACTCGGTGAGACAACGATGAGAAGGAAGAGAGCGAAACAGGCTTCGCGGGTTTGGCTCATGGTCTGCCGCATCGCCTTACCGGCCAAGAAAAGAACGGATCACGAATTGATGTGTGGACGCTAGGCTTTCAGGGCTTTGAGCACTTCGTCCGCGTGGCCGTCGACGCTCACCTTCCGAAAGATCGCCTTGAGCTTGCCTTCGAGATCGATGACGAACGTGCTGCGCTCGATCCCCCAGTACTTTTTCCCGTACATGTTCTTCTCTTTGTACACGCCGTAGGCCTTGGAAATCGCCGCATCTTCATCGCTGAGAAGCGGGAACGGCAGTCCGAATTTCTTGATGAACTTCTGGTGCGATTCTTTCCCATCCAAACTCACTCCGACAATGGCGCCTCCCGCCCGGATGATCTGCGACTCCACATCGCGAAAATCACAGGACTCTTTCGTGCAGCCCGGGGTATCGTCTTTCGGATAGAAGTAGAGGACGATCTGTTTCCCCTTGAAACTCTTCAAGGTCACGGATTTCCCATGCTGGTCCGGAATCGCAAGTTCCGGCGCGTTATCTCCGACCGCAAGTTCTTTGCTCATAGATCCATCCTTTTCAATATCTCGGCATTCCGCCGAAGTTCGGCCGATGGGTCCCATAGGGACGATCCTTGGTGCGGTTCTTGTTCTCGGGATTCCCATACGCTGAAAGCGCCGGCGAGTCCCAGATGGTCTTGTCTCCGGGAGACAGGTTGGCTGCTTCCAGAAAATGCTGTCTGGCGACTGCTGAATCGCCCAGTGCGTTCAAGGCCAACGCATAGTTGTAATGGGCCGGCCCGGATTGCGGAGCCGCCGCGACGGCTTGCTCGAAATACCGTTTGGCCTCCTCGTACTGTTGCGCCTGATAGGCTTGCGTTCCTTGGTCGGTCAGCGCCGTGGCCTGAGCCTTGACCTCGCCATCAAGGGCAAGCGGTACAAGCGGTTTGCGTTTCTGCATACAGGCCGTCGTCCCAACCAGCAACAACACGAGACCCCACATCGCCAATAGTGGTATGGTTTTTCTCATGTAAAACAACCTCGACGGTCAGACCTACGTCTGTTTGCGCGTCTCTTCTTCGAAGGTTTTTCGATACAAGATATCCCACTCCGCGCTTCCATCAACGATCCCTCGAGAATACGATGCCAACTTGGCTTTCACCCTTCGGTCGATCTCCTGTTCCTGCATCAACTCAGCGACCACTACCTGTTTAATCGCTTTTAATACCCGTTCATCCTTGCCCGTAACTTTCGCTCCGGTATAGCTCTTGACGGCTGTGAGGATGACATGTGCCAGATGGTTCGCCTTGTCTTCGCTCAACATTTTGGGTCCAAGTCAATGGTCACTCGGCACTGGTCAATGGCCGGAAAAACTCTCTACAACCAATTCGTTTCTCGCCGATGACCCATGATCATCGCCCAATGACCTTCACAAAATAATTCCCCGCTCACGAACCAACTTCTGTTTCACCATCTGGAACATCTTTTGATAATCGACCTGCCCTTGCGCAATTTGCTGTTCGTAGGCCTTCAGCAACTGCCGCACTTCCGCATTCACACGATCTTCAACGGATAATTCATGCGTGATGGCCTGATCCAATACCTCGACGAACCCCTTCCGGTCTCCGATGAATTCGATGTGCCCTTCCTCGTGGAGACGACCGATGAGGTTCTCGGCCATATGCCGCACACGCTCTTTGGACAGCCGCATGACGTTTACACCGGTTCGAGTTGAATGGTCGCGACATCCATGACCTGCCGAAGTTTGGTCGCATCCCCTATGATCGTCCCGATGATATTTACGCGATCAGCCGGAACCGGATCGATCCCTACGCTCATGGGAGTTCGCCCAAAAAAGATCGCCAAAACCTTCCCGGCGCCCCAGAAGGCAATGTCTCCGACCTTCACCTGGGTCGTCGCGGTTTCCCGGTAGTCGCGAACTCCTGAAATCGGGAAGTAGAATTCCTCTCCCCACGTGCTGATCGCAGCCGTGACCGGAAGCGCCGCATACACTTCGTCTGCCGTCTTCGTCTTTCTGAGTTCCGCTTCCAGCCGAACTCCGCCAATGATAATACGAATTCGTTTCGCCGGCGCGGTCATGCGATCGATGGCCCACCCGTTTCTTCACTGCGTTCTTCGCGATGTTGCGAACTGTAGCTTGTCTCCTATACGAAATCAAGGCTACAATCCGCGAGATGCTGACCTCCAGCTTCATCTTCCTCCCGGGTATCGGACCAGTCACGGAACGGCGCTGGTGGCAAGAGGGCTTGCTCGATTGGCAAAGTTTCCTGGATCGACCGTCCGTCGCCGGCCTCTCTCAACAACGCAAGAACTGGTATGATGAAGAGCTCCGCGAGGCGCAATCGCTGGTAGCGAGGGAACAGCTTCATATGTTTGGCTCCCGCCTTCCGCGTCGAGAACATTGGCGACTATACAACACCTACCGCTCTCGGACCGGGTATCTTGATATCGAAACGACCGGCGCATCACCCGAATCCGGAGCGGTCACAGTCGTTGGACTTCATCGCGGAGGGACAACGACAAGCCTGGTTCGCGGTGAAAATCTGACGACAGAGCGGTTGCAGGCGGAGCTCGACCAGTGTGACCTCCTCGTGACTTTTTTCGGATCGGTCTTCGATGTCCCCTACCTCTGTGCCGAGTTTCCGAATCTCCGATTTCCCCTATTCCACGTCGACCTTTGCTTTGTCGCCCGTCGGCTTTCGTTACGCGGGGGGCTGAAGCGCATCGAACAAGAAATGGGGATCGACCGCGATGCAACCATCAGTGGCCTCGACGGATTGGATGCGGTTCGCCTGTGGTTCCAGTGGCGCCGAGGTGACACAATCGCCCGTGAGACTCTCTTGAGCTACAACCGAGCGGATACCGAAAACCTCGTGCACCTTGCCGACCGTTTCTATGAGGACATGGTGTCGCGCTTCGGGCCGTCCTTATTGTCGACCACCCTTCAACCGACCTCTTCCCAATGAGCACCTGGATCGGCGCCGGTCGGAGCGAGATCGGACACGTTCGCACCGTCAACCAAGATGCGTTCGCGATCCTCGATGAGGCAGGTGTCTGGGCCGTCGCAGATGGAATGGGCGGGCATGTCGGCGGTGAAGTCGCCGCGCAAACGGCTATCGCCACCGTACAAGCCGAAGCAAGAACAGCGGGCGGTCTGCTTTCTGGCGGTCAAGCCTCACCCGTGGATGTGTTAACAGACATGATCAGCCGAGCACATAATGCGATCCTCAATCGGGCTCGATCAAAATCCAAGCTGAAAGGGATGGGCACAACCATCGTGATCCTGGCGATCGTCTCCGGTCCCGCTCCGATTGCCTACCTCGCCCATGTCGGCGACAGTCGCGCCTATCGATTTCGATCCGGCACATTGACTCCCTTGACTAAAGACCATACGTTGATCGAAAAATACCTGGAGCGCGGCATCCTCACGGCAGACATGGCCAAAACTCATCCGGAACGACATGTGTTGACACGCGCCTTAGGAGTGGGATTGACGGTGAAACCCACCATCACGGCCTATCCGCTCCTGCCGGAGGATCTGATCCTGCTCTGCTCGGATGGGCTGACCAAGATGTTGGAGGACGAGGATATCCGCACCCTGCTCGCTGCAGGTGAGCCCGACCCGGCTCAAATCTGCCGCCGTCTCATCACGGCGGCGCTCGATCGGGGAGGCGAAGATAACGTCACCGTGATTGCGGTGGCCCCGCGCTCCGCTTGACTCTACTTCGTTGTTGACATGGCCCCTCAGGCCGTGTAGCTTTTCGGATCATTCTAACCTTTTGAACCTTGTCATGCGCATGGAGACTCTTATGCCCCGTCGGGGATCATTCGCCTGTGGAAGCCTCTTGCTCCTGATCGGTTTTGCTACGGTCGCGAGCGCCGGTGACCCACTCGATCCAGAAACGGCCATTCGTCAAATGGTCCGGGCCAACGCGGAAAAAGACCTCCCGACACTGTCTCGCCTCATGGCCCACGATGCCGATATCGTCAGTTACACAGTCGGTGGTCGCAAATACATCGGCTGGCCTGAGTTTGAACGGGAAATGCGTGAAGAATTTATCAACACCCAAAAGATCGAGATTCCGATTACGGAGCTCAAAGTCTGGACGAAAGGCGACCTGGCCTGGTTTACGATGGAACTCGACTATACTCGTTATGTCGGCGAAGGATCCGCCGTGAAGCGCACGGTCCTGCCCTTGAGGGAAACCGGCGTCCTCGAACGGCGTGCCGGACGTTGGCAATTATTGTCGTGGCACGAATCGTTCCGATCGGCTCAACCTGGGGGACCTCTTGCCTCGCCGTCCCCGGCTGCGGGGTCGCAAAAGCTCGTCAGCAGCGCGGCTGTCGCGCTGCCGGATGTGAGCGGGGAATGGGATATTCTCGAAGTCGAAGACGACAAACGCTACAAGGCGACGCTCGATAAGAGCGGGAACGGCCCCTACACGCAACAGGGCGGACGGTTTACCACGACAAAAATCGAGAACCGACTGTGGCAAGGCACCTGGCACCAGCCCGGCAACGATCGCGAAGGCGGGTTTGAGGTACTCCTGTCGGAAGACGGCACGCAGGCGAAGGGAATTTGGTGGTACACGCGGGTCGATACGAGGAAAAATATTCCACCGAAGGAACATGGCGGCACCTATCACTGGAAGAAGGTGACCTCATCACCAGCCAGTGGCCAATGAGCTGGCCTGTTGCTTCCAGTCATACCAAGACATCGGAGTCCGGTTCAAACATCACCGCTTCACTTCCTCTGGAGGTCTTATGCGCAGATCCCTCACTCTGTTTTTCTCTCTCTTCTTCATGATCTCATCGGCCTACGCCGACGGGGGGCATGAGCATCACGCCATTCCCACCCTGAAAAAACAGGTGGGCTCAAAAATCACCTATGGAGAAAACACCGCTGTTTTAACCTTCGGCCCCATCGACCTTCCGACCGGCCATGGTGAAGGCGATATGGGCGATTCCATGCCGCGATTCAATTTCCAGTTGCCGGAAGACAAATATTTGATCGGCTTCAAATCGGCCCTTTCCACAGTCGACGGGAAGGAATTGCCGAGAAATTACCTGCATCATATTTTGATGATCAACAACACCAAGCCCAGCGTGTCCTGCCCCGGTGAGCCGCTCTTCTTCGGTGGGGCCGGACTCGAAATGTCGGAAACCCAATTCCCCGATGGATACGGCGTCCAACTTTCGGCAACCGATAAGTTAATGACGGTGGTCGCGTTCTATCACGGGGCCCCTCCCACGAAGGACGTCATCGCCACCTTTACAATGTACTTTGCGCCGAAGGCCAAACCGGTCAAAGCAATGGATATCTATCAGGTCGGCGTCAACATCGTCTGTTTCACTAAGTTCGGTGATCGGCCTGCGGATCAGACGGACGAAGGGATCGAAATCAGGCAAGGAGTCCAAGTCCATACGGCACCATTGAAGTTTCGGATGGACGGCTGTGTCAAATACGCCTATCCACACGGTCACGATGAATTGCTCATGATTGCGTTGGAAAATAAAACAAAAAAACAGACACTCCTCCGGACTGTGCCGGATGTGGAGCGGGACGGAACGCTCCGCGAATTCCTACCTCATCAAGTGTATAAAGACGGCAAGGGATTCCCGATCACCAAGGAAGATGACTATGAAATGGTGATGGTACACCATCATCCCCTTCAGAAAGCTGAACTCCAACATGGCATGGGCAATTACCTGCTGTACATGACGCCGGGTGCCTGCTCGGAACAGGGTAACACTGCCGCCGCCTACTGATCTCCTCTTGCAGGCCTGCCGACAAGAACCATCCTGCAGGCCTGCAAGCGGTCCATAGTTTCCCCAGCGTCCAAAATTGTTCATTCAACCAGCTTCGTAACCACCGCTCCCCTACGAAAGAACCGGCTACCAATCTGGGTTTCTCGCCGCCACTTGTGGTATCACAATCACACTGTCCGTACTGACGCATTGAGCAGTGTGTTATGGCTGAGTTGATTCATTGACACGCGGCGGCAATATGCGCAGCCCCGCAAAATGACCTCTCTAAGTGCAGGCTTGCCCAGAAACACGGGAATCGTGCCATGCCGCAGAGTGAGCCTGTTACCATCCTCCTCGTCAATGCGATCGCCGAAGAAATCAAACTAGCCACGCTCGGCCTCCGGAGATCATTTCCAAACTGCCGCGTCGAAGCGGTCTACACACTGGAGGAAGCGCTTCAGTGGGGACATCGGGCATTATGGCAGCTCATCGTAATTGATGAGGGGGTGATCGCCCCGCGCGCTACGCCTAGTTTCCAGGAACTGAAGCGACTTGTCCCCTATGCCACGCTCGTAGTGCAAACGGATCATGGCGACTCCGCCACCGCCTCGAATGCGCTTCGGTCCGGTGCGGACATTGTCCTTTACAAAAAGTCTCCGGGCTTTCTCGCCGAACTCGTGGTGTGTGCGAAAGGCGCGATCGAAACACGCGCTATCCGTATGACGCTCCAACAGACGCAGGAACGCCACGACCGTCTCATCGAAATGCTGAGCGATGGATTCTATGAACTCGACGGGAAAGGACGATTCGTGCAACTCAGCCCGGTCGCCGCCGACATGCTGGGCTACAGGCAAGACGAGTTGCTCGGCACTCCCTACTCCGCCGTCGTGCCCTCAGATCAACAGGATCTCGCTCGCCATCGCTTCAACGACCGCAGAACAGGGCCGCGAGCCGCCCAGCGTATAGAGATCGACCTCATCCGCAAGACCTCTTCCGGCAAACCTGCCCACACTCGAGTCAAAGCCGAGATCAGCGCAAGAGGGCTCTATGATGTGAATCGCCGATATCTGGGAACGCTGGGTCTGTTGCGCGATATTTCACAAGACCGCCGGCAGGCCAAGACCATTCACCAGCTTGAGCATCAACTTCGTGAATCCGATCGACTGCTCGCGATCGCTCGACGCGTGTCGACCTTATCAAAAACTCTGCGTGCCCCCCACCATGCGATACAAGTCCAATCTCAACTCCTGCTCAAAACCATCCGTGATGCGCGCCTGATCGAACAAGTCGATTCGCTCGCGACGTATGCCGCTGAAGCCGTCGATCTAGGAAGCGAACTCGCCCAGACCACGACGAATATCATTATTGGCCGAGACACCATCAATGACATCATCGAGGCCGTCGTGGCCTCCGCTCAACCATCCCTTGTGAACACTGATTGGATTGAACTGGTATATGGACAGGACCTTCCGCCCTTTACCGGAAGCGTCGACTCCATGGTCGATCTCGTTCGCATGCTTCTCTCATATGCCCACCGTTATATGGCTGCTATAGGAACCCCACATCGATTACGAGTCAGTACCAGGGTCGCCAGTTCAAACGACCCCTCCGTAGACCAAGGGACCGCCTCGCTTCCACAAGCCACGGTCACCGAATTCGAAATTCACATCCAAGAGACGGATATCATCCCCACTGTTGAAAAACCCACCCTCCAAGCAGCAACCGGCGATCTCTTTGAGGCCTATGGGATAATCAAGCGACTCGGAGGCCGCTGGGATTTTCGGGCTCCGCTCAGCGGCTTTCTGTCGCTCACGGTGCGGATTCCGGTGGAACCATCTCCGTTGCCGGACAGTCCCACTGTGCCTGTGCCCTCCGTCGTTTCTTCAGCGGGTGGGACAGCCGAGCGGACTGCCGAGGCGATTCTTCAGGCTCCGGCGCACACCTTGCCGACCGCCCCCCCCATCCACTCGATCCGACCATCGGAGCCGTTGCCTGAGCGCCGCGCATACACTCGGACCATCGTCGACCTCCCAGCGCGCATTACCATCGGCAACACGCTACACGAAGGCATCATGGTCGACTTGAGCCCGAGCGGAGCCTTGTTGGAGATCGAGGGTATCGTCCCCTCAGTTGAGCAACAGCCGGTCTATCTGATCCTCAAGACCGTCGTCAGTATCGTGGAATTGGATGCCACCGCGTATGACCGAGGAGAAACTCCCCGCCTGAGCGGCATCGAACAGCGCACCTCACGTCTCGCACTCGAGTTCAGCGCATTCAATGAAAGCCAAGGGAAGATCCTCACGTCGTTTATCGAGCAAGCACGCATGCGCGCGCTTGCCATAACGGTCGAAGCTCAATTTCCACCGATGGATAAGCCCAGCGATCTGGCAGAGGCCTGTACCGAAGCGAGCCTGCTGGGTACAGACCATCGTGAGACCATGAGAGTTCGAGTCGCGCTGCCGGTCCGTATAGAAACTTCTACCGCTGCGGCCGGACGTCTGTCGGGCCTCGTCATCAACTTCAGCAGAGGCGGTGTCTGCCTGCTCGCAGAACCGTTCCTGAAAATGACCGAGGAGGTACTTACGCTTCATTTCTCTTCGATCGGCACTCACAATCAACCGATGCTACAGCAACCAGACGCAATTCTGACCGGCCGCATGGTCTATCTCGCGCCCGATTCAACCGTTCCATCCGAGCTCACACCGGCTCCATCCCAACCGAGACAGCGCATCGGCATCCGTTTTTTTCAACCGGCGCCGCTCGTAGAACGAGAAGTCAACCGTGTGCTTGCACAACACATCGGCTCTTCCCTCAACATTGCGGCCCCAGACAGCCATTCCTTCATCGTCAGCGACAGATGGGAGTGCCGCAATACACGCGGCCAAGTTATTGCCGTGACGGCCGACCATGCTCGCCATCAGGTTTCACCCGATGCCCCGATCATCATCGTGATCCCCGGATTCGGATCGACCCAGACTGACTTCGTCTCACTCTCGTTTCATCTCGCTGTCAACCATTTGCGCGTGCTTCGCTATGACCACTCAAACCATGTCGGCCAAAGCGAAGGCAGTGTCCTGCACTTTACTTTAAGCAGCATGCAGGCAGATCTCCAGAGCGTTTTGGACCTTGTCCATACCACATGGCCCACCGCTCCGGTGACTCTCCTCTCCGAGGACATTGCTGCGCGAGTAACGGTGAAAGTCCTGGCCCAGAGCAGAGCGACTGATCGGCTTTTCTTATTGAATCCGGTCCTCGATCTAGAAACTGCTCTTTCCACTATCACTCACGCCGATGTCGTTGGAACCTACCGGCAAGGCCGTCGGTGGGGCGTCGTCAATCTCTGGGGCCTCAATGTCGACTTCGACAAGTTTGTCGACGATGCGATCACCGGACAGTATGTCGATGTAGCCTCGTTATCGACTGATCTTGCTCAACTGGTCACTCCGCCGATGACCCTCGCCTCTCCCGGAAAGAACCGTTCCATTGAAAACATCTTCGGCCCTCAACGTGTGCCTGTTCGTGCCATGGAAACCGCCCTATCCGTCGTATCGCTGCCGGACGACCTGTCCGGAGAATCCCGCGACGGCGAGCGCCGCGTTGAAGCCTTTGAGACGATCATGAAGATGATCTCCACGCCCATGATCGACGGTCATCCCTCAGCTCAGAGGCAGGAACCGAACATTCACGATGTGTCTCAGCAACGGCAGTTGGAGCATGAACGGATCCGCATCCGGTACCACATCTCGCAGGCCACACGCAGCGCCTTGTGGGGAGCTCACTTGGCTCATCTGTCTCAACTCGAACACTTGCCGGACTATTCGGCCATGACCAATGACCTATATCGACGGCTCCTTCCCCTTGAACCAGGTATGACTGTCCTCGATATCGGCTGCGGCCAAAGAAACTTCGTCCGTCTTATGTTGACCAATCAAGCCTATCGGTCGGCACATCACAGCAGACAAGCGACCGTCCCTCTCCGTTATGTCGGGTTGGACCAATCTGCCGAATCACTGAGACTTGCAGAACAGCATCTCCATACATTTGCGAAAGAATTGCCTGGCACGCTCAGAGCTGCCGTCCCAACTGCTCAATTGATGGCAACAAGCTGGATGCGCACGGACTGGGATGCACCGCTTCCTTTCGCCGACGGATCGATTGAGCGCATTCTCTGCCATCTCTCGCTCTCTTTCACTTCCTCACCCCTTCATTGCCTCAGACAGATGCTCCGAGTCTTGCATCCGAACGGGACATCCCTCGTGACCTGCCTTCAACCGCACACCGACCTCTCGATGCTGTTTCGCCGTCACCAGCTCGCCGAAGGCCACGACGGATTTGGGTCTCCGGCCCAGATCGTCCTTCACTATCTCGGCCGTCTGCGTGAAGCCATTCGCCACGGCTTATTGCATATCTACGAGCGGGATGAATTGACCCGTCTGCTGACTCATGCGGGTGCGGGGTCAATCCAGCTGTTCCCCATCCTCGACGGCCAACTCCTACTCGCCGTTGTACGGAAGACCAAATCTACTGGGTGAAACAGCCCCTCGAGTGTATACTGCTAACATAGTGATGATACGTAGTCTCGTTTTCACCACAACGAACTACGCGGACGGATGCAACTTCGCACACCACGCTCATGACACGTCATCCAGCTCCTCAATCGGACCCTTGTCAGGCAGGCACGGACTCACTGCAACGACTCACGAAGTTCATACGGGACATGGGATATGCCACAAGCGTTCCACTCATTGCAGAGCGGATTCTTTCCGGCTTCTCCGAAGCATCCCGGCACTCTCACGGGCTACTGTATCTGTTTGACCGTGAGCGAGAATGTTTCCGCCTGGTGGATGTACCCCCGCCGACTCCTTCAATAGCGCCTCCCGTCGTTCCTCTCAATCACCCCCTCGTTCAACAGCTGGCTGATCGCCAAGATATACTCGACTCGTCCGTACTGGCCGACCCCCTATGCATGGGATCGTCGGACAACACCACGGATGCCCAGTTCGCCATGCTTCCCCTCCATCTAGCCGTCCCGCTGCTGAATCGAGGTCGGTTGATCGCCTTCGTAGGACTCCGATCTCCGAGAGAATCCCCCGTCATCCTCTCTTCCCCCCTGGAACTACTGACCGCGATGGCCCAGAGCGCCGCCAATGCGATCGACTCTCTCCTGTTGTACGAGGATCTTCGGCAATCTCAAGTCCTCATGCGGCGAACTGATCGACTGCGTTCTTTGGAAACCATTGCAGGGGGCTTCGCGCATGAAATCAGAAACCCCTTGACCTCCATCAAAACCTTCATTCAGCTGGCTCCTGAACGGAAGGATGACAGCCAGTTTATCGATGAATTCAGCCGCATTGTGCTCGATGACGTCAATCGGATTGAGCGGTTGATTCAAGAGGTTCTCGACTATGCTCGATACATGGAACCTCAGTTGACCAATGAGGATCTGAATGAAATCGTCTCGTCGTGCCTGTATTTCATCCACGTGAAGGCCGACAGCCGAGGAATCAAGATTGAAAAAGATTTGGCGCCGGAGCTTCCTCGTGGCATGTTAGATCGGCAGCAAATCAAACAGGTCATCTTAAACCTGCTCTTGAATGCGATGGATGCCATCGGCGAAAAAGCCGGAACGCTTCGGGTACGGACCACGAGGCTCCAAAAAGCGGGCGGTGAGGTGTGGACGCAGATACGGATCGAAGATACCGGGCACGGCATCTCGCCTGAAAACCTTGACCACATCTTCGATCCGTTCTTTACCACCAAACATGCGAGCACCCTGAACGAAGGAACAGGTTTGGGACTGACCATCGCGCATCAGATCGTTCAGGAGCATCGAGGAGAGATTCAAGTTCAGAGTACGGAAGGGATTGGAACGACCTTCCTCATCAATCTTCCATCCCATCAAAAATAGACGTAAGGAGCGCTTGTGGAAAGTTTGGTTGTTAAGAAGCGAGTGCTGTTGATCGATGACGATCCACGAGTCCGTGCCTCCCTCAAGATGGTTCTTGAGCCGATTTATGACATTCTCCAGGCCGGCGATGGACAGGAGGGGCTCGACGTGTTTCGGAAAGACGAGCCCGACCTCATCCTCCTGGATGTCATTCTCCCGGGAACCGACGGCCTCGCGGTGCTTCAAACGCTTCGCATGGAGAGCAAGATGACTCCTGTCATCATGCTCACAGGCACTAAATCCGTCAAAACAGCTGTTGACGCCATGAAGTTCGGAGCCGCCGACTATCTCTCAAAACCGTTCGACGTCGATGAGCTCCGCATCATCATCGATCGCGTCCTGAACTCTTCCGAACTGGAGCGAGAGGTCAAGCAGCTGCGGGCTCAAGTCGTCCAGCGCTATGCCTTCCATAATCTGATCGGTAAAAGCCAGGGTATGCAGGAGATCTACTCAAAAATCGAACAAGTCGCCGACAGCCGTACCACTGTGCTCATTACTGGAGAAAGCGGCACAGGGAAGGAATTGGTCGCGAAAGCCTTGCACTACAACAGTTCTCGGCGCGAACGTCCCTTCATTGCCTTGAACTGCGCAGCCTTGCCTGAAACGCTCATTGAAAGCGAACTGTTCGGCCACGAAAAAGGGTCGTTCACGGATGCCACAGCCCGGCGCGTCGGACAGTTCGAATTGGCGAATACCGGAACGTTGTTTCTGGACGAAATCGGCGACTTAAGTCCGGTCACACAGGCGAAACTTCTGCGTGTCATCCAAGAGCGTGAGTTTACGAGAATCGGTGGGGTTCAGTCGATCAAAGTCGATGTCCGCATCGTGGCGGCGACGAACAAGAATCTTGATGACCTGGTTCGAAAATCGCAGTTTCGAGAGGACCTCTACTACCGCATCAACGTCATTGCGCTCTTTCTCCCTCCACTCCGTGAGCGCGGTGAGGATGTCCCCCTCCTGGCCAAACATTTCCTTGAGAAACGACTGGAAGAGGAACGACGCCCTCGGATCGATTTCGGGAAAGACGCACTGGAGCTTCTGACACGCTATTCTTGGCCGGGCAACGTTCGCGAGCTGGAAAACGTCGTCGAGCAAGCGTTCATCTGGTCTCAACATGCCGCGCAAATCATGCCGGAGCATTTGCCGACGTTGATCAAGAACGACTCCCGTTCAACGTCGCTTCGGGACGATACCCTCGCGGGTCGCATGTCGCTTGAAAAAGCCGTGATGGAGTTTGAACGAGAGATTATCCTTGATGCGCTGAAACGGACCAATTACGTACAAACCCATGCCGCAAACCTACTGGGAATCAGCCGACGGATGCTGAAATACCGAATGGATACCCTCAACATCGGTCGCCCGGATAATTCCTCCCCGCAAGAGTCAGACCTACCCATGCAAGAATGACACACGTCCATGCAAGAACGTCACACTTATTCACAGATTATCCTCATTGGCCTGTTAGCAATATAGGAATCCTACCATGTTACGGTCTACGTATAGTTGCTCGTACCCCACAACAACACTCTATATTGAAATTAAATATAACTACGTAAAAAGGAATGAGAATTGCTTACTATGAAAGCGGCTTGGAGTAAGTAAAGAGCATGGCAACGGTTTCTTGTCAGCCTGAAACACAACCCACAGTCCTGGTAGTTGATGATGAAGCGGGGCCACGCGATGCCCTTAACGTGATTCTTCACACTTTCTGCAACGTTCGTTCGGCAGAAAACGCCAAGACAGCCCTAGAAATCCTCGGTCAGGAACCCATTGATCTGATCACGCTCGATCAAAAGCTTCCGGATCGTCATGGACTCGACCTCCTCAGAGACATCAAGCACTATCGCCCTGACGTGGAGGTCATTATCGTCACGGGATACGGGAGCCTGAAGGCTGCGATGGAGGGCGTCCGCCACGGAGCTGCGGGCTATTTGCTTAAGCCCTTCAACGTGAACGAGCTGACCACCCTCATCCAACAGACGATGGACAAGAAGCGCCGACTCGACTTTCTTCGTCGCTGCCTTCGAACACTACCGGACCTTTGGGGATCGGAGGAAGAAAGCGCACGTGCATGGGATAAGGTGAAGGCGGGATATGCCTCGCTCTCCGTTCACTCGCAGAGCCATGATGTCTTGCGGCAAGACGAGATGACCCTGCTGCCACTCTTGTCCGATGCTCTGGAGGCCACAGACCGTCAATTACTCACCCATTCGAGCAGAGTGAGTTTCTATGCGACCTTGATGGCTAGCCGACTCAATCTTATCGTCTCCGAGCAAAAAGCATTGGCCTTGGGAGCTTTTCTGCATGATTTAGGAAAAACAAGCTTCCCCTCATATAGGTTTTCAGAAGACCAGGTCCTTCCGTCCGGCGAGGCATCCGTCTGTAGAGAACACGTCGACAGAGGCGTGCGGATGATTGCGCCGTTGGGTTTACCGATTGAGGTGAGGCAAGTTATCGCGTCCCATCATGAGCAATGGGATGGACACGGCTACCCTCGTGGACTCCGAGGCCCGGATATTCCCTTACTGGCTCGTATTGTCGGCATCGCCCAAACGTTTGATCATCTGACCGCCGACGCCCCTGGGCGCGTCGCGCTGCCGCAGGATGTCGCAATTCGCCAGATCTCACTTCAATCTCACACGCATTTTGATCCGCTGCTGCTGGAACTCTTCGTTCATGTGGTAAAGGACTCCCCCGTCTCGCCTCCCGCCATGGACATTGCCCCGGCCGCTTGATCTATTCATGCGCTCCGGCGATCAATTCCGCCGCCGCAGATCGAGTCTTTGAAGTGATTCGCTCGCCACCCAGCATCCGCGCAATTTCGCCCTCACGACTTATGCCGGTCAGCGAACGCACCGTCGCCACCGTCCGCCCCTTCACGTCCGATTTTTCAACCGAGACGTGATGCTGCGCTTGAGAGGCGACCTGAGGCAGATGAGTGATGCACAACACTTGATGGTATCGGCCCAACTCCCTGAGCCGTTTCCCGATCGTGGCTGCGACCGCCCCTCCAACTCCCGTATCGATCTCATCGAAGATCAAGACGGGCACATGATCGACATCGGCAAGGACGGATTTCACCGCCAGCATCACCCGCGAGAGTTCGCCGCCGGATGCTATGCGAGATATCGGTTTCAAGGGCTCGCCGGCATTGGTCGACAGCAGAAACTCAACACGATCGCTCCCATCAGGGCCGTAGACTTCGTCAGGCCCGCTCGGCATGACTTGGACGAGAAACCGTACCGATCCCATTTTCAGCGCACTGAGCTCTTTGCCCACCAATTTCGTCAACCGATCGGCGGCTTCCGCTCGCTTCACAGAAAGCGCCCGGGCCAGCGCCGAGAGGGTGTGTTGTTGTTCCCCAACAAGACGATCATACCGATCAAGCTCGCTGTCCGATTGCCGAAGTCGGTCCAGCTCTTGTTTCACTCGAGCCTGAGTCTCTAAGGCGGCTTCGATCGTCCCCCCGTATTTCTTTTTTATTTTCTGGATAACAGCCAAACGGTCCTCGATCACATTAAGTCGCAGAGGGTCAGCCTCCAGTCCCTCGGCGTAACCACGAATGGAATCGGCGACTTCTTTCAGAAGTACTTTGGCCTCGGATGCGAGCCGACCTGTTCCCTCCATCGCGGGATCGATCTGAGCCAACTCTCCCAACGCGCGCTCCATCAATGCCAGATTCACCAAAATACCGTCAGGATCGCCTTGAATTCGTTCCTGCGCTTCCAAGGCCAACTCAGCCAGACGCCGAGACGCTCCCAACCGATGGCGTTCGGCCACCAGCAACTCTTCTTCGCCCAGACGGCAGGCGGCCTCATGCAATTCCTGCTGTTGAAAACTCAACAGGTCTTCTTGCTGGGCTCGCTGCTGGAGAGTCGCGGCAAGCGCAGCGCGTTCTTCGCGCGTCCGTACCCATTCACGATGGATTGATCGATAGCGAGACCGTATTTCCTGCAGACGACCGAAGGCATCCAGAACCTCAAGCTGAGCAGAGCTGGACAGGAGCGATTGCTGGTCATGCTGGCCATGGATATCGACAAGCGTACCGGCGAACTCTTCCAGCACATGGACCGGGCTTAAAACGCCATTCAGGTACACCCGGTTTCTTACCGAGCGCGCAATGATGCGTCGAATGATGAGCTGAGAATCGTTCGGGCCAAGGACGTCTTTGGCCCGCAGCCGTTGCAGGAGAGGATGGGCGGGTGGAATCTCAAACGACGCTTCAAGCTGGGCTTCGTCTTCACCAAATCGAATTTGGTCGCTGGAGGCTCGCCCACCGACAAGCAGCGCCACCGCATCGATTAATAACGACTTACCGGTCCCTGTCTCTCCGGTCAATACGGTAAATCCTGAGTCCATGTTCAGACTCAGTCGTTCGATCACGGCAAAATTCGCAATGCGCAGCTCAGTGAGCATAGCTGCAACAGTGGCAAGTTCTAACTAACGGCAGACCTCGGGACACTGAACATCCCTCCCGCCGACTGAACGTATCGCTGAAACAGCGAACTCATTGCTCACAACGGTTGACCAGGAAATCCACAGCGCAGCAAGCCTACACCTGCGTTGAACACACCGGAGACCCGTTATTTCAGCATTACGCTAGGCCATCCCGGCATGCTGAGCGAGTAGTGAGTCGATCATTTCTTTGAACTGGCGCTTTGGCCTGGCACCCACCAGCTTCTCAACCGGCTGGCCGTTCTTAAAGAAAAGAATGGTGGGGATACTCATCACCTGGTAACGACCCGCCACCTCAGGATTCTCGTCGGTGTTCAGTTTTCGAACCTTCAGCTTCCCGGCATATTCTTTTGCCAATTCGTCGACGATGGGAGCTACCATTTGGCAAGGGCCGCACCATACCGCCCAAAAATCGACCATGACGAGTTCGGAGGCCTTCATCACTTCGGCATCCCAAGTGGAATCTTCGACTTTCAAGGCGTCACCAGCCACGTCTGCGCCCTCCTTCAGGGTTGAGATCATTGATACATGATTGCATGGGCATCGTACCCCACCACTGTTTTTAGTGTCAAACAGGGATCACCGTCCGCTGCGCACTCCCGGCAACGGAGCGGCTGTCTCAGGCGCCGGCGGAGGAATCCCATAGGGTCCGCCCAGCGTCGCCCACGGGAGACCCCGTTCACCCCACAGAAGCGGGCTCAAGAGAGTCCGCATGACGACAGTCCCGGCGCTTTCGGTCCAACCGATTCCCGTGAGGCTCAACATAAAGCTGTATTGCTCACGGTCCGGAAACTTCAAGTAATACAGGCCCACCGACCAACACCTGCACGGATTCTGATACAAGGCGACGGCGTCCAACTCCGGACTTCGTCCATTTTTGACATCGTAGTAGGCCTTGGCTCCGAGCGTCCACCCCCAGGGGGTACGGAACGCCCCCCCCATGGTCACAAACTGAATTTCCCTCGTCGGAGCAAATACCTCGTTGAATGAGATCGGGTTCCAGACGTCGCCTCGCCGGACCCGGTTCCCATCTCTCGTGTACCGCTGACCCACTTCGAAATACCAGTTGGTGCCCTCTTGAAATCGAAGATCCGTATTGAATTGACTCACCCCAGGCTGGTAGGGATCGAAGAACGCATCGACCGTCAGATACCGGTTGATCGGCGGTCGAAGAGCCCACGCCTGCGCCGCACGTCCGACGACCGGGGTCTCCAACCACGCCGTCGTCATCAACGTCGGCAGATTGTTGCCGATCACGGCCCGCATCCAGATATCGGAAAACTTCTTGCCTTGGATGGGCACCGTGGCCGGCTGGAGCGGCTGGGTGAACGATCCGAGGAAAGGGGCGACGCCCGGCGTGAACTCCCTGGCCAGCGTCTGTGCATCGCCGACGTGATAGCTCTGAGCCAACGTGAGATCGAGCCAGTTGAACGCATTCGTCTTCCCGGATTCCAGCACGCGACTGCGCAGCAGATAGGTCAGCAAATTCTTCTTCGGAAGGTCGTCCACTTGGTCGATTTGCGTCACTTTCGATTGATCAGTCGACGGCACATATTCGTACATGACCGTGGGCTCGAGGGTATGCAACAGATTGCTTCCGTCGGCAAGGGAAAATCGGCGCGTCACTTTCGATGTGGCATCCACCCCCAACCAAAACGTCTCCCGATGTTGACCTTCATCCGATTGCGCCCCTCTGCTGTAATAGACCTCACGAAACTTCGCTTGCGGTCGAATCCCGACCATATGCCCGAGCTGCAGAATGTCCGTCGAAATACTGGGAACGACATTGATCCGATTCAGCGAAAATCCTTGATCGCGATAAAAATTGACGTAGTTCCCTTCCATGCCCAGCAAGATAGGCGAATTGAATAGTGAGACGGAGGGAAGGCTATAGCCAACTTCCGGAAGGCGTTGAAACGTATCCTTTCCTCCGGCTTGTAACGGTTGCAGATACAGGCCCAGAAGATACAGGTTGCCGTAGGAGAAGCGCTGGGTCATCAAGAGGTTCGATTCGCTGCTCGGCGAGGCGCGGAGTATCCCTGAATTGCTCAGCTGTTGGAAATAGTTCGGATCGGTGACCAAGTTGGCGCTGGCACGGAGCAGCAACGTATCAGTGAGATATTGTGTATGGGTTCCGATGAGTGCCGCTCGTGCCTGCTTGACATCTTCCCCGGTGTCCGTGATGCCGGAGACATTGGGAAGCTGCGTCTGTTGCAGGTAACTCACGTACCACTTGCCTCGAGACCGCCGGTCCAAGACATACCGATATTCAAAATCAGACCCATATCCGAGGTCGCTGTAATAGGACGGTGTGACCGTCAGATCCTGACTCGGATTGATCGCCCAAAAAAAACTCTGCTTCAGGTGGAACCCAAATCGAGTGTCATAACTCGGGGCCGGAATCAAAAAACCGGTTTGTCGTTTGGTCATGGGAAAAGAGAAGGTGGGGAGCGGAATCGTCGGCACGTCTAAGACACAAAACCACCCGCCCTTGACTCCCAACGTGTCCCCCATGGTCAGATCCAGATCCTTAAACCGAAAGCGCCATGCCGGCACTTCTCCATCTTGCGCATCACAATTCGTGAAGCGGCCGTCTTTGACTCGGTAATGGTATTCGGAAAATCTCTGCAGGAGGCGGCCGGATATCGATGAGTTGGTTGTCGGAGCGTAGAGCTGGGCATGTGTCGCCACCCCGGCTTCCGTATTAACATTGAGCTCCATTCGTTCAGCCGTCACATCGGCCTGCGGGTCCGTTAAATGAACATGGCCGACGGCGGTGAGAATCCCCGGCAAGACTTGAATGGTGGCGTGGTCAGCCGTGAGCGTGATCGCCCCCTGCCGAATCACCACCGATCCGTTTGCTTCATACACCTCTTGATCTTGTCGATAGTCGATTCGCTCGGCCGTGATATCGAGAGGAGCCGAACCGGCAGGCGACGCTCCTGCCCCCGTTCGGTCGTCCGCCGCTGCTCCGGGAAAGGGAACGAGAGAGAGGATGGCGACAATGAGAACGAGCCGGCGGCGGACCCACGCGAGAGGACCCGCCATGCTAGCCACGAATCGGTGACAGCCCACAGCCACGCACTGCCGCTTTGATATCCCCGAGGAGCATCAACGATCCCGCGATACAGATGAGATCGTGAGGCATGGCCCGGCTCCTGGCCACGGTCAACGCGTCCATGGGAAGAACGGCCTCGAGCACCGGCCCTTGCCATTCACGCAGCGTTGCGCGGAGTTCTTGGACCGTCGCGGAGCGCGCGAGGGTCGCCTGCGTCAGCACGATTTCCGACACACAGGGTAAGAGTGGCGCGATAAATCCCCGGCGATCTTTATCCCGCATCATACCCCATACGAGGATAATTCGTGATGTCGGGTGACTGGCGGAAAAGTCTCTGAAATACTCCGCGAGCGCATGAGCGGCGGCAGGGTTATGGGCGCCGTCGAGCACAACCTGGGGGTACTCGCCGATGACTTCCAGACGACCTTCCCAGGAAACCGTGCGCAGGCCGTTGCGAACGGCTACGGCATCCGCGGCAAATCCGGCCCGATCCGCCGCTTCAAGAAGCGCCAACGCACAAGCGGCATTGTCCCACTGGTGACGCCCCGCCAAGCCGCAGGTCAGGCCCTCCCACACGCGAGTCGGTCCTCGATACGTCAGCCGCTCGGAGTGATCTCCATCAACAGCAAAGTCCCGGCCAAGCTGCCACAGGGGAGCTGCGCGATCCTGCGCCACCCGGCGCAGCACGTCTTCCGCTCCCTGCCCCACCCGGCCGATCACAACCGGGACGCCAGGCTTGATGATGCCCCCTTTTTCAAATGCGATCGCCTCCTCCGTGTGTCCCAAATATTCTTGATGGTCCAGACCAATGGTCGTGATCGCGCTGGCCAGCGGTTGTTCAACGACGTTGGTTGCATCGAACCGTCCGCCCAACCCCACTTCCAATACGGCGACATCGACTTCCGATTCCGCGAAATGGAGGAATGCCAGAGCCGTCGTCATCTCAAAAAACGTCGGTTCCAGGCTCTCGTCGAGAACGGCCCGCAATCGGGCGATCAACTCCTCGACGTGGTGCTCCGCAATCATGGATCCATTGATGCGAATCCGCTCCCGAAATTCGATGAGGTGAGGAGACGTATAGAGCCCGACCCGCCGGCCTGAATGCTGAAGGACGGCCGCCACCATCGCCGCCGTCGACCCCTTGCCGTTGGTGCCTCCGATATGAAGGACGCGAAGCGCGCGATGAGGATTGCCGACCCGGTCCAACAGAATCCGCATGGTCTCCAGGCCCAGCTTAATGCCGTGCTTCTGAAGCGCGTAGAGGTACTCGATCATGGAGGAGTAGCTCATCAATAAGCCGGAAGGACGCAGAAGGCTAAAAATGATTCACGAGGGTGCCGACCGTCTCCTTGAGACGCTTGCGCTCGACGATCATATCGATCATGCCGTGTTCGAGAAGAAACTCGGCCCGTTGGAACTGATCCGGCAACTGTTGCTTGATGGTTTGTTCGATGACACGAGGTCCGGCAAAGCCGATCAACGCTTTCGGCTCCGCAATGATGACATCGCCCAACATCGCCACGCTGGCTGTGACGCCGCCGAACGTCGGATCGGAAAGAATCGAGATAAACGGCAGTTTGGCCTCGCCCAGCTTCGCGACCGCCGCCGAGGTCTTGGCCATCTGCATCAACGAGAGGATGCCTTCCTGCATCCGCGCGCCCCCGGACGCGGTGACCAGGATGACCGACAGTTTCAGCTCCAATGCCCGATCAATCGCGCGACAGAGCTTTTCCCCGACCACAGACCCCATACTCCCGCCCATAAAACTAAAATCGAAGACACAGAGCACCACCCGACGTCCGTTGACCAGGCCTTCGCCGATGACGAGCGCATCCTTTCGGCCGGTCTTTTCTTGATGGGCCTTGACCCGATCTCGATACGACTTGGTATCTTGAAAACTCAAAGGATCCTGCGCTTCTAAACCCGCATCCCATTCCTTGAACGTCCCGAGATCGATGAGCAATCCAATCCGTTCAGTGACCGAGATCGGAAAATGATAATCGCACTTCGGACAGACTTTGTTGTTCCGATCGACCTCCTTACGGTACACGATCTCCCGGCAATGATTGCACTTGAGCCACATCCCCTCGCTGCCTTTCGAACGTGGCGGCGGAACGGATTCTGCGGGCTTTTCTTTCTTAAACCACGCCATGCTTATCGCCTTACTGTATCCTACCCGTTCGATGCATTGCTCCGCACAAATCGCCGGAGAATAGCACAGGGCTCCCCCCGATGCACCTTTCTGCGCATTGCACCCGAGACATCAGACCGCGTCAGTGCCCAAGAATCGAGGGACTCAGCTTCGCCAACATCCATACCCCGACGAGGACACTGGCGAGACTGGCACATCCCTGAATCCCCACAAAAAGCCGCTGGCTCATCGAACGGGAATAGATGACCGGCACGCTCATGGTTACCCCGATCACCATCATGCCGATGATCGATCCGACGCCGAAGACGAGGATCGCCACAAGTCCGCCGGCCATGGTCGTCGTCGTGGCCAGAATCATCAGCATCAACGCTGCCGATCCGGCAAGTCCATGGACCATGCCGATACACAGCGGACGAACCGCATCGGTCATCCAATGCCGATGGCGATGATCTCGTTGTTGCCGGTGGCTGTGCAGGTGGACATGCGGCTGACCGTCGTGGTCATGGCTATGGACGTGCCACCGCTCCCGATATAGTTTCAAGGCGAGACTCCCCCCAAGTACGATCAGGAGCATCCCTACTCCCGATTCGGCCATGACTTCAAATCCGGCAGGAATATGGAGTCCCCAGGCCAGCACGATTGATCCGACCAGCAGCAGCGTCAGCGTGTGGCCGGTCCCCCACCACAATCCGACGGCGCCGGACGCCAGAAACGACGGCCGCTCGGCAAGAACGGTCGAAACCGCTGCGAGATGATCTGTATCCAGGGCATGCCGCAGTCCCAGCAGAAAACCAATCCCCAGCAGCGTGACTAAATCGGCATCGGGCGTCCAGAAATCCAACATTGAGGTCGAGGCTTCCATCACGGTTCATACCGACACGAGCACTGAAAGAGGCCGATACCGACTCGATGAGATACGTGCCTCTCTCATCCACCACGGGCATGCATTTCCAGATGAGGATCTTCCCGGAGCCGATCGATCTCGATCAACCCTCCGTCTCGAAGCCCCACTCGTTCCAACGCCTTCCGCTCCTCAGCCCCACGATCGCGACGAGCAGCCCATCCCGACCGAATGATGTCCCGCATATGCGCCGGCTGCGTATTCACACGAAGAGGCTTGCGGAGATCAACTCCCGATCCCGCATACAAGCACAAATACCACAACCCGTCGGCGGTGACACGACTGCGGTCGCACTGCGCGCAAAACGGTGTCGTCGTCGACGGAATAATCCCAAAGATCGTGCCGTCCGGCAAGCAAAATCGTTGGGCGGGAGCGGCCCCACGTTCTGGAAGCGCCGTGATTCGACCGTACCGTCGCGCGAGCGTATCGAGGATCATGTCCTGAGACAGGACTTTGGCCAGGCTCCACTCGTTGGCTCCCCCGACATCCATGTATTCGATGAACCGCACCTCGGCCTGATAGCGCTTGCCCCATTCGATCAGCTCGCTCAGTTCATCGTCGTTGAATCCACGAATGACGACCGTGTCGAGCTTCAGATGGGTAAAGCCCGTCTTCCCAACCGATTCCATGCCTTCCAGAACTCGTGCGAATTCATCCCGCCCCGTCAGTTGACGAAACCGCTCCGGCTTCAGGGTATCGAGACTGACGGTGACGCGGTCGAGGCCGGCATAGTAAAGGTCCTGGACGGACTCGGCCAGTAATACGCCATTCGTCGTCAAGGCCACTTCGGTAATTCGTCGATCCTGCCGAAGCAGCCGAACCAGCCGCGCCAGATCGCGACGCAACAAGGGCTCACCCCCGGTCAGTCTGACCTTATCGACACCGAGATCGGCAAAATAGCCTACGAGCGTCGCCATTTCTTCGAAGCTTAGGATATCCTCACGCGGCAGCCAGGCGTACTCCGGTTCCGGCATGCAATACCGGCATCGAAGATTACAGCGATCGGTAACGGACAGCCGCAGGCTGCCAAGCGGCCGACCGAATACGTCCTGTACCACTACGGGCGCTACCCTTTCCGTGAATTCATCCATCCCTTACCGCCGACCTTTATCTTCGTTTTTCACTCTGTTTTCTTGCGCTTCACGTTTCACGCCCTACGTTTCACCTTTCACGCGTCACGAATTTAGGGGTGTTCTTCCACCCACACTTCGCCTTCAGGAGTATGTTCCAGCTTCCAGATCGGCGTGATCTGCTTGAGCTCATCGATCGCCCATCGGCATGCTCGGAATGCCTCGGCACGGTGCTCCGCCCCGGCGATGATCAACACAATATTTTCACCGATCGTGATGTCGCCATACCGATGGATGACGAGCAACTCGAGGATATCGAAATCTTTCAGCGCCCGTTCTCGAATCTCCCGCAGCTTCTTCTGCGCCATCCCTTCGTAATGCTCGAACGTAATCCCATCCACATCCCGTCCGCGAGATCGATCACGCGCAATACCTAAAAATGTGGCGATCCCCCCGATCCGTTTCGATCGGCTCCGCACTCGATCGAGTTCCTGATCGATGGAAAAATTCTCCCGCTGCACTCGGACGAACTGACTTTCCTCTGTCGGTTCCTGTCCTGATCCTCCGGCGAACGGGGGCAAGAGCGCGACCTCGTCGCCGTCATTGATGATCGTCTCGTCGTGCGCGATGTCCTGATTTACGGACACCAGCACCTTCTTCTTCTGAATCAATTCTCCGATCCCGGGATGGCTGGTCTCGATCGCGCCGACCAAGTCCTTGACCTGCCGGCCATTCGCCACATCCAACGACAGGGAACCCTGATTTCCCGCCAGCATTTTCGTCACACCGAACAATCGCACCGTAATCATCATGCCCCAACCCTAGCCTCAACCATTCCGTACATACGTCCCCGACTTCCCACCCGATTTGGAAAGCAGACAGACCTCGCTGAAACTCATCGCGCGATCCACCGCTTTGCACATGTCGTAAATGGTCAACGCCGCGACCGAAGCCGCCGTCATGGCTTCCATTTCGACTCCCGTCGGCCCCGTCGTCTTGGCCGTGGCCGTAATGGTGATGGAGCAGCGGCCTTCCGGATTCGGCTGAGACTCCTCCTTGAAAGAGATATCGACACTCGTCAGGAGAATCGGATGGCACATGGGAATGAGGTCTGGCGTCTTCTTCGCACCCATCACGCCGGCAACCTGGGCGACGGCCAGCACGTCCCCCTTCGCAATCTTGCCCCGTTGAATTTTTTCAAGGGTTTCCGGAAGAAGAAAGACCTTGGCCTGGGCCGTGGCGAAACGCTCAGTCGAACCCTTGGCACTGATATCGACCATCCGAGCCCGCCCTGATTCATTGAAGTGAGTGAATTCGGCCATTTTATCCGTGGAATCAGTACTTTACAACCGGCATGCAACGGGATTATAGGGGCCGCCGGAAACGAAGGTCAAGACGAAGCGCAGGGCATTCTGACCGAGGAGGACGTGTTTCGCATCGTATCGTGAAGATCATTCTCGACACCAACGTGCTGGTCAGTGCGTATACGGCACGCGGCATTTGCGCCGGCCTTTCCGCTATATTTCGGCCGAGCATGAGTTGATCGGAGAGGTGAGCCTCATGGAGCTTCGATACCTGTTGCGAGATCGATTCCGCGCATCACCAGAACTGATTTCCACTGTCAAGGCGAAGCTCCGCGACGAACACATCGTTCCAAAACCCACGAAACACTCGCCACTTCCCATTCGTGATCCCGACCAGTGGGTACTGACTTCAGCGATCGATGGCCAAACCGATCTGCTGGTCACAGGAGACCAAGATCTCTTAGTGAGAGCGGATCGGGCGCCTCTCGCCATCGTCGATCCTCGGGGCTGCTGGGATCGCCTCCGACGATAGCGAGCCTCCCGCAGTTGGAGGAACGGGATCGGGGGCGGTTACGGCAAGGGCTCAGGCCGGATACGGGTGGCGTCGATGGTGCCTGGGCCGGAGAAGACGATGTTGCCCGCGGCATCTTGCATCTCAACGAAGATGGTTCCATGGAGCTGCTCGCTACCGTTGATGAACTGGAACTTGTACCGGACCTTTTCCCTGCCGATCACGATGCCCGGCGAGGTGGAATGCTCGGGAGCCCCTTGGTAGAGCACCACGATCGTCGCATCGAAGCCGCCGTTCTTCGAACGGCGCCACTCGCCGTGACCCGACGTGGCAACCAGTGGGCCTAGCGGAGACTCCGGCAGATAGAGACGGCGTGATTCGACGAGATTTCCATCGGCGGTGAAGGTCAAGAGGGTCGTCTGTGGCGGCAGCGGAATGGTCGCGGAACGAGCAACCCCTTCCCAAGAGCCTGTCGGTGCCCGATCTTCGTGGGCAAATGCCGGTAATCCCATGGACACGGCGAGCGCACAGACGAATGTGCCCATGATCTTTCTCGCGTAACGCTGCTTCACAATGAACTCCTTGGTTGATAAGAGTAGGCCGCTCGCTTCCGCGGTCGAACTGTGGAAGATGTTGCCCGGTATCGTGCGTCTCAGCTTCTAAGTTCCATCAAATAACGGAACAACAGCGGCGCATTCTCAGCCGCCCCCCCTAATTTCGTCAAGGTCATTTTCCAAAGCGGTTCACGAGGCACGCGCGTACAGGCCATCAACATGGCCACCGCGAGCGACAGGCGTTTGCCCTAGAAAAACACCGCCCATTTTCAGTACACTCTCCCGAGACCTAGCCGCGTGGCCGGAAGGAACGACTGTCGTACAGGGTTTCACGAATGCAGCGAGGATTCCGATGGGACTTCTAAGCAGACTTCTCAACATGCCATCGTTCAACGGCGCCACCAATGCGCTCTTGATAGAGTTGGCCCTCCCTGAGCTCACAGAATCGCAGCGTTCTCAGCTCAAACGCCGAGTTCTTGAACTCTACAAAACCCACACGACGTCGGACGGATCGACCGACGACATCCTGGCGCAACTGAACCAAACGCCGCGCATTTTTCAGTTGAATATCGTGGCCCTTGCTATGAAAGATCTCGGTTATCCACCGCCGTTCAGAAAAGAAAAGATTCAGAAGATCAAGAATCCGTTCGATCCGGTCCATGCGGATGAATATGCCTTGCGGGCGGTTGCTCGACGCCTCAAGTGGCGCTATGGCGTCGAGATCTGGATCGCAGGAGAATCAATCAGTTTTGATTCATGGTAACGATGCCATCGCTTGACAGACCCGCGATGCGCGGTTATTCTCGCGTGGTTTCCCAACTAGGCCAGGAGGCATAAGAACCAAGATGCATATTTCTGCTCTGCGATCCCTGTTTCTAGCGATGTGCCTTTCTCCCCTTTTGTCGCTCGTCGCGTCTCCCGCTCACGCCGCGGAATTCAAGATGGGGGTGGTGGACCCGCAGTCGGTCTTGGAAAAATCCAAGGCGGGGAAGCGGGCGCTTGAAACGCTGAAGGAATACGTAGGAACCAGGCAAAAGCTCCTGGCCAAGGATGAGGAAGACCTTCGCAATACCGAGAAGCAATTGAAGGAGCAGGCACCGAAGTGGACCGACACGGAAAAGAAGGAAAAAGAGGGGCAATTCCGGACGAAGGTTCAGGACTTCCAGAAGCGCGCGCAAGAATTCAACATGGAACTCCAGAAAAAACAGAAGGAGTTGGTCGACGAGTACATGAAGAAAATCTCCGCCGCGACACAAACGGTCGCTGAAAAAGGAGGCGTGTCGATCGTCGTCGATAAAGGGAGCGAACAGACCGTCAAGATCGTGATTTACAATAAGGATACGATCGATCTCACCGAGCAGGTGATTAAGGAGTTCGATCGGACGAACAAGTAGGACTAGAGGATGGTGAAAAAGCTCACTGTCTCACCCACCTAACCCCTGCGCGCTTGCCTCGCGCCTGCGTCGACGCCCGACGCGGCGAAGCCGAGGGCCGAGACGCGCCTTTCACCGGGCAAGGCCGCAGCGAGCGAGAGACTGAGGCGTAGGAGGTTGGTGCGTTGAGGTCTTGAGCGATGCGACCTGCCTCGCGAAGCCGCTTCGGCAAGGCGGAGAACGACGCTGGATGGCTTTTGCAACAGCCTTACTCCAGCGGATAACCGGCCTCGCGCCACGCACGAATCCCTCCATCCATCGAGATCACGTTTCCATACCCCATCCGTTGCAACGCATCGGCCGCCAGCGCCGATCGATACCCTCCGCCGCAATAGAGCACCACTGAGTCCTGCTTATCAGGAACCACCGACTCGATATCCCGCTCGATGATCCCCTTCCCAAGATGTCGAGCGCCTCGAGCATGGTCCTTGGCGAATTCATGATCTTCTCGAATGTCGATGAAATGGAACCGTTCGCCCCGGTCGAGACGAGCCTTCACCTCGGCCACGCTACACTCCTTGACACGTCGTTTGGCCTGTTCGACAAGTTGCAAGAACCCTGGATTATGCTTCACGCCTCCTCCTCTCTTCAAAAGAGCGATCCCTGTTCCACGCCCGGACGACGAAACGTCCGTGGAGCCGCGATCGTAGCATTCTCAGTAAATCCTGCCCGTCGTCTGGCCAGATCGAACAGCTGTTCGATCACCTCCCAATAGGGGCCTTGTCCGGCCTGCCGCTTGAAAAATCGGCGCTCCGTCAACGCCCCGCCCCTGATTTCACGGAGTCGATTGGTAATCTTTCCGATCCGCTCCGGAAAGGCCTCTTCCATCCGCTCCAAAAACACCGTCTCCAGGCTGCCGGACAGTCTCAACAGGCTAGAGGTCGCCGTGCGGGCGCCGGCACCGTACGCGCGATCCAACAGTTCAGGAATATCCGCTTCATTCAGACCAGGAATGATCGGCGCGATTGAAATACCTGTTGGAATTCCAGCGTCGGAAAGCGCCTTCATGGCGGAGAACCGTTTCGTAGTCGACGGAGCCTGGGGCTCTACTGTCCTGGCCATCTCGTCCGACGCAAAGGGAATACTGAAATAGACCAGGGCACAGGCCTCATGGTGTAACTGCACGAGCACATCAAGATCGCGCAAAACCAATGCGCCTTTCGTAATAATTCCCACGGGATTGCGATAGTCCGCACAGACGTGCAAACAGGCTCGGGTCAACCCGTACTCTGCCTCAATCGGTTGGTAGCAGTCGGTATTTCCTGAAAAGACGATCAGCTCTCCATGCCACGAAGGCTTCTCAAAGGCGCGCTGAAGCAGGCGCGGCGCATCCGCCTTTACCACGATCTTGCTCTCGAAATCGGTTCCCGCGCCGAATCCCCAATACTCATGGGATGGACGCGCATAACAATAGGCGCAAGCATGAAAGCAGCCTCGATAGGGATTGACACTCCATCGAAACGGTAAATCCGGGCTATCGTTGCGGCTCAGGATCTCTCGCGTCTCGTCTGCATACACCGTCAACTTCGGCGACGCCGGCGGTTCCAGAAGTTCCCGATGTCTGGACTCGAATGGATTAGGAGGATTTTCGATTTGACGCATCCCACACATCCTGTCCTTCATACCCGATCGATGTCAATTCCCACACCTGAGTCGTCGGTTCACGGCCTCTGGATCGGCTGCTTCATTGACTCTCCAGAAATCAGGTGCTAGATTCCAACCGCTTTTAAGGAGCACGCTGTGTACGACCTGAAGGCTCTCCGCGAAAATCTTGATCATATCCGCGAGACGCTTGGACGACGCGGGAACGACGTTCCGTGGGATGATCTTCGCAAATTGAGCGATGAACGACGCACACACACCATGCAGGTTGAACAGCTGCGACAAGACCTCAATAAGGGTTCTGAAGAAGTCGCTCGGCTGCGTCGAGCCAAAGAACCGGCTGAAACGGCCATGGCCGCGATGAAGCAGTTGGGGGATCGCATCAAGGACGCCGAGGGCGATCTCCGAAAAGTGGAGGACGCGCTCACCGACGTTGCGCTTCGCATCCCCAATCTTCCCCATGCCTCGGTCCCAGTGGGGGCTGATGCCTCGAAAAACGTCGAAGTCCGTCGATGGGGCGCCGTGCCGTCTTTTTCCAGCCCTCCCAAACCTCATTGGGAAGTCGGAGAGCATCTCGGCATCTTGGATTTCGATCGAGCCGCGAAGATTGCCGGAGCCAGGTTTTCCGTCATGACCGGGGCCGGTGCCAGGCTGGAACGAGCGCTGATCAACTACATGCTTGATCTCCACACCACTCAACACGGATATCGAGAGGTGCTGCCTCCCCTCATGGCGAATCGCGCGTCGATGACTGGAACCGGTCAGCTTCCGAAGTTCGAGGAAGATCTCTTCCGCATGAAGGATGAAGACTACTTCCTGATTCCGACTGCGGAAGTACCGGTGACGAACCTGCATCGTGAGGAAATCCTGGGTGGAGACCGCTTGCCGCTCCGCTATACGTCTTACACTCCTTGCTTCAGACGAGAGGCAGGGTCCTATGGAAAAGACACGCGAGGTCTGATTCGGCTTCACCAATTCAACAAAGTTGAACTCGTGGCATTTACGACTCCGGATCGTTCCTACGAAGAGCTTGAACGGCTGACCAGCCACGCGGAGTCGATCTTGCAGGGCTTGCGCCTCCCCTATCGCGTCATCGCACTCTGCACGGGAGATATGGGGTTTTCCGCCGCCAAGACCTACGATCTTGAGGTGTGGCTGCCGTCTCAGCAGCAATACCGCGAGATTTCGTCCTGCAGCAATTTCGAATCGTTTCAGGCCAGACGAGCGAGCATCAAGTATCGGCTGACCGGAGGAAAGAAAGAGGCGAAAGCCGACTTTGTCCATACGCTCAATGGGTCCGGACTGGCCGTCGGACGAACCGTGGTGGCCATCTTGGAAAATTTTCAGCAGCCTGACGGCTCGGTCGAAATCCCTCCGGTGCTGCGGCCATACATGGGAGGGATCGAAAGAATTACGAGACAGTGATCTTCACCACCGATCAGAGCTGCCAATTTACCAGCCTGGGGTTCACGACCTTACGGAAAGCATGCAGAGCACAATTAAAATGTCAGGAGTCTTTGTTTCGGGTCTTCAGTCGGCCATTCGTGTCATGGGCTGACTCCGGTCTATTTTTCCTTGTGCGCGTTAACATCAAACCCTCCTCGATAGGTTCCTCGTTGATGCCCCATCAATGGCGTCGAGGAAATCTCGAAATGCCCATTCTGCAAACAGCCCTGCCTGACATTTGTCACATACCGGAAATTTTGAGATTTCTAGTGGTTACACTAGTGTCCAGACATGTGGAGAAATGCTACATAAACAGGTAGCCTACAATGTCAATGTTATGTCTCTCATGCTCTTTACGTCAAAAGCGATGAGCGTACGATGCGAGGTGCATTATGACTACGACGCAAGCTGCTGAATTGCGAGTCAAGTGGAAACAGCAGCCGAATCCTCCCAAGTGCGAACATTTGAACCTTGAATTGGAATGGAGCGAGGGCGGCTATCGGACTGGAAATTACAACTGCATTCTGTGCGGAGAGAACGTGGTGAAGACATGCGGACAAACATAAGAGAGTCGAATCTGCGTTCCGAACATCCGCGCCATTCAACCGCCGCATCCTGACTATCCTCCCCCGAACCGGTTCCCCTTCCCGCATGGAGTTGAGTGCCATCCCCTTTACTTCTTGGCGCTGAAGCGTCATCCACTTAAAAGCCAATGACCCTAGGCAACTTACTCGTATGACGCTCTCGGCAAGAGCATGTAGATTTTATTTGTTAGGCAACCTAGCTACAAAGGACACCGTGAGATATGAGTTGAAGCACTCCGTTGAACCATCAGAAGTCACATTGAAGGGACCTCATCCAAGTCATGCTAACCGGGAGGCGATTTATGATGACTTCAAAAGTTGGTCGAGTGTCGTCAGACATGATCGTATTGTTGCTTGGACTATTCATCCCGCTTCAGATGAGTGACGTCGCCTGTGCGTTAACGGAGATGAAAAGAAGCCCCTGTGAAATACCGCCTGGGCTGAATGCGATGCGCGCCGAACAAGATGAGAGGGATACCCATATCATTTCCGGCGAGCTGATAAGTACCGACGGCGATTATTATTTCGTCAAGGACGAAACGGGAAAAGAAGTGAGCCTGCTTTCCGACCAGAGGACAGTGAAGCCTGTCATCGAGAAAGGAAACCGCATTACGGCTTATGTCGACGATGACAATTATGCCCTATGGATTCGATCCAACGAGAGTACAGATCGCCGAAGCGACCATGCCTCGCTTGACTGCAATCCAGGTTAAACGCGGAGGCAGTTTCTTTCACTGAGATCCACGTGTCAACCTAACCCGCGGCAAGACTCCACGCGAGCAGGTTACGAAGCGCTTACACCTGTAGCTCCCGGCACGACGGGCAGATCCTGCTCCGTCATTGAGTTAGGTCCCATTGGCTTTGCCGCACCGCTTCAAAAACGACCTTCACCTCCGTCTGCCTTCAACAAGTTCGCTGCACCCGGCATGAGCGGCATCATACCTGATCGGTCACTGGTGGTCTTGCGTTAAACTGGAGATGGCGAATATGCTGAATGTACAGTCCTGATCTGTGCAACATGCCCACGGAAAATGAGAATGGAGCGAACTCATGGATTCACTTGTCACGTGGACTAAGGTCGTGTACGCCCTACATGCATTCAGCTTGCTGACCGGCATCATCGGCACCGCCACGGTGGTCGGCGCTTTCCTCACCGGCTGGCCGTCGATCATCGCGGTCATTCTGAACTACATCAAGCGGAGCGAGGCTCGCGGCACCTGGCTTGAATCGCACTTTCGCTGGCAGATTCGAACCTTTTGGTTTGGGCTGCTCTGGATTTCCCTCTGCGGGGCCTTCATCATCGCAACCTTGGGGATCGGCCTCCTCTTCATGTGGCTCCCGATCGGTCTGGTCGGATTGTGGTTCGTGTATCGCATCATTCGCGGCTGGATCACTCTTGGCGATAGACGCCCAATGTACGTGTGAATGAGACGACGCAGAAAAAAACGCATTGCGACTTCTGTAGTCATCACAGACATCGCGGTTTAGGACGATGCTGAACAGCCACGCAGGATGCGCAAAAGTCCGTCCAGCAAGGCCGCAACGAGCGAAAGGCCGAGGCGTACGCGGTTGGTACGTTGAGGCCTCGAGAGATGCGAGAACGCCGTTGGCGGACTTTTTCCGCATCCTGCTAGACGGCCTTCATGAGCACACCACTCCCCGGTCCACTTGGGGCCCCTGTCTTAGGGTGGTCTCAATTGCACGGCCGAAAACTGTGAACCCCGCGAAAAACCGCGAAACCCCAGCATGAGCACTGCCAAGAACGTTGCCCACTGTAGTACCGTCCTCTACCGCCGTTTACCGTCTATTACCGTAGGTTACCGCGATCTATTCTCCCGTTTATTTCCTTGTCCTCCCCTCGCTTAAAGAGCACCGTTTACCTTATCGAGATTGCGCTAGCCGGAACATCATGTGTTGATCGTTCAAAGTCACGTTGTAATTCGTAAATGAGTTGTCCTTTCGGAGAATTTTTATTTCGTATCGCAACCCAGCAGGCAGCGATGGTTCGAAAATTCTCAAATTCAAACGGCTTTCCGTGACTATTAAGAATCATACTTTGAGCGGTCGAAACCAACGGTAGGCAAGCATAGCCGAACATGCCAATGAGTGACGGCTGTGGAAATTGGAATGCGAGCGGCGTGATAATTTCTTCAATCTCATTCGTTAGAGAGCAAGAACCATCGTCTAAGGTAGATGCCTCCAGGATTTGACCCGGTTGCTCAATCAGCTTCGACACGTCAACGGCGATGATTCCTAACGAATTCGCATTTTTGATTTGAGTAAATGCACTGTCCACATTATCGCTTAGCGTGGTATTGCTCATCGGACGTTTACATTCAATCCGAATCGCATCCTCATTATGTAAAAACACAATATCACTCGTGAAAGATTCGCCTGGATGACTAGCGATAAGTCTCGTGTTTCTAAATCCATCGACAGAAAGAATCGGTACTTTTGGACCGTGAAACAGCTTCCCAGCCAGCATGTAGACAAAGCCATCATTCCGAGGTCGGTTTGAATTAAAACTTTCGCCTTCAGGGAGGATAGTTCCCTTTTTAAGGACAAACGAAATCCTCTCTTTCAAACCTGGAAAGAATTCTGCTTCCTTCACCCAACCGTCGTAGACACCTAAGATTTCCATTGCCTGGAAATGAGCAAGGAAATGTGCGTTTGAGTGTCGGCCGTCGTAGTACTCAATCAAGAGTTTCTTATAGGTTGCCGCGCGTCCATGTTCTAGTCCGACCCAGAGCAAAGCCTCCTCTAATCGTGCCAAGAGTGCCGGGACCGAATGTTTCCATTTTCTGGTCGTGTCGTTATTCATTGCAGGTAACTCTCCTCACAGCATCTCGACCAACCCCTGAATCGTCTTCGATGCATTTCCTTCACTCCGATTGTTCACGAGCACATACGATCGACTTCTGGCCTTCAATGCCCCTCCTCGCCAAGGCTGATCCGACGCACCCCCAGTATGCGGCGTTCCAAAAGAGTTGGGAAGTATACGTCAAGCGTACGGACGAACCGGCTCACGGTTCAGTGCGTTTACTCTGCCGCACCAGAACCCCTATCCGGGTATCAATACTCACCAGCAGCTCATGAAGGCTAAAGAGCAGGATGGCCCCTTCACACATCATGCGCCACATCAGATTACCTATCAGGAGGACTACGATTCCGCCCAGGCGAGTCGCAATCGGACCGGCCGCATACTCAGCCAGAGCATCGGGGGACACGATCGACAACAGCCCGGCAGCGGTTATGAAGCAGGCTCCGACAAGATAAACCACTTTAATCAACTGGGGAGTCACTAATTCCCGAAAGGCAAAATACTCCGAGTAGAAGCTCGTGTATCTCACCGATTTTACTCGCTGTGCACTCAATGCCTGCTCACACACGGAGCACTTCGTGGCCGAGACATCATGTTCCGTGAAACATTGTGGGCATTTCATAGATACTCCTCCGGTGGGCGGTTCAAGGATAGGCGTAGGCGTTTCCTGCAACTTATCTGACTTCTGAGTCGGAGGCGAGAGCAGAGTTCACCGGTGGCTAGACTGTGTAAGTCGTCACAACCCCTTCCGAAAAAAAGAAAGCAGGTGTTTACCAAGCCCAACGGAACCCCGTATACTGCGCAATCTCGTAACAGTTTGAAGGAACAGTATGCTCCGAATCGAGCGACCTTGAGGATACGTGATGTGTTTATCCGACGACGATACGATAAGACGATAATGGGAATGAGTCGTCGGCCCACACGACGCGCGATTCATAAATAGGAGTGGCGTCATATCCCGTTGCAAAGAACAATCAGATTGGCTCCGAGTCGAGCAAGCTAGGTTTGGAGGGGTGACGGAGCGGCCGAACGTGCCGGTCTTGAAAACAGATTTAGACCCTCAAGAACCTCCGAAAACCGCATAAACAGAGGCTTCTGATTGGACAGGATGGGTCATCTGTGGCTCATCCTGTGTTCATTTCCGCGCCCCAAGTGGACCCCGCTAACGACGTACATTCTTACCTGCTGATCTTACCTTCCCTACCTCTCTTCCTCTAACACCGATACCGCTCTCTCACAATCGGCACACCCCCCCACCGGCATTGGCAATGGGTCCCATTTGGGGTTTGCCCCACCAGGACAAAAATAGCCTTAGAACCGCTTACAAACGGGATTCCCCCAATTTAGCCCACGAACGCGCTACCGACCAGGAGTCCATGCAGACCGGTAGGAGCGGAGAGTCCAGCCCATGTATCTGTTCGGGCAGGTCCGCTAAGCCTGGAATACTAGTCCGAGTTTGAACTATTTAGCACTTCTTGAGCTGCCCCGTTAGCTCATCAATACATTTGTGATGCCCTGGAATGTGGCCATGCGGAAAGTGCGATTTTTTCTCCACCTTGGACAAATCCAGATTTGTCGCCTTCGTTGCAAGGTACGCCCAGATTTCTGCAAGGTCGGCTTCCCCCGTGTCCGTGAGACGAAGGGTCAGAGTTTGGCTAATAATTTCCTCCCTCGCGCCATAATTTTTCTCGGATCAAAGTCGGTGACGCGCCCAGCGGCAAGATCCGCCACGAGACACGTCTCTTGACAGATCCACGAAAGCATGTGACATTATGTCACATGCGGCCTGGATCGTTACGGGAAGCCCGAAAGACCCTTGGGATGACTCAGGAGACCCTCGCTCAGACGCTGCACTGCACCCGCCGATCGATCATCCGCTATGAAGATGGCACTGTTCCGATTCCCATGACGGTGGAATTAGCCCTCATGCAACTCAGCTCCGCCCAGATTCCACTCGCCGGTGTCGTTGCGGCCGGGGCGCCCATTGAACCGATTCCTCAGATGGAACGCGTCGAGGTGCCGAAGAGCATGGTCGGTCGTGGGGAGACCTTCGCCCTTCGGGTGAAAGGCACGTCCATGCAGAATGAGGGCATCTTTCCAGGTGACATTGTCGTGGTGCAGAAACACTCGTCTGCCAGCAATGGCCAGACCGTGATTGCTTTGGTGAATGGCGAGGCCACGATCAAGACGTATTACCGCAAAGCCGGGATGGTGGAGCTGCACCCAGCCAATGACGCCATGCAGCCGATCATTATCAAGCCATCGGACAGTTTCCAGATCGAAGGGATTGTCGTCGGCGTCATCCGCCATCTCCGAAAGTGAGGCCTCGGCTGTTGGCACTATGGACCGCCAGATTGTCTGCTTCGGAATTCCTGCCTTTGAAGTCGCCGTTGCTCGGCTTCACAGTCCCAGCCTCTCGACTCGACCACTGGCCATCGCTCCGTTAAATACCTCCCGTGCCCTCCTGCGTGAAGTCTCATCCGAAGCAGAACAAGCAGGCCTTGCGATCGGCATGTCCGTCGAGCAAGCCCGACGTGTCTGTCCCTCCCTGCACGTCCTGTCTCCAAATCCCTTTCGCGTCCGTACGGCGGAGGAGTGTTTGCTTCAGGTCGTGAGACGCTACGCTCCGGTCTGGGAACCGGTTCAGCCCGGCTCCTTCGTGATGGATCTGACCGGAACCGGACGACTATTCGGACCAGCCTATGACATCGCGGCGAAGGTCCAGCACGAAGTGCTCTCACAGTATCGGCTCGATGGAGTTGCCGGTGTGGGCAGTAGCAAGCTTGTGGCCCAGACCGCAGCGACGTTGATTCAGCCTTCCGAACTGTATGATGTCCGGCCTGGGTCTGAGTCGGTGTTCATGGCACCACTGTCCGTGCGCACCCTGCCAGGTTTACAGCGGCCCTGCATGCGACAGGTCCTGTCGCGGCTCGATGACCTGAACCTCGATACGCTGGGCGAAGTGGCAGAGAGTCCTGTTGAAGCCTTGGAAGTGGCGCTCGGGGATTATGCCGGGCAGCTATCCCGCTGGGCTCAGGGAATTGATTCATTGCCGGTATTGCCGCCGGCGAGTCAGCCTCATCTCGAAGAGACGGTCCTCCTCGATCCAGATGAAATCGATGATCCGGTGCTGACTGGCCGATTACTCGACGCATTGCAACGGCTCTGCCGGACCTTACGAAATCAGCGCCGAGTCTGTGGCCGTCTGTCTCTCACGATCCGCTATAGCGATCACATTGAGGTGACAAAACATGGGCGCGTGACTCCCGAGACCTGCTGGGAATGTGATCTGTCCCCCGCGGTGCTGTCGCTCTTTCAGAAATGTATGCGTCGGCGGATTCGCTTGCGAGCCATGATCCTGAGTATGGCGGGTCGCGCCGGTTACGCCGAGCAAGGTGTGCTGTTCGATGCTCGACCACTTGAGGAGCAGCGCAAACAGGACCGAGCGAGGAAACTATCTGTAGCCCTGGACAACCTCCACGCACGATTTGGTGAGCAGATCATTCGGTATGGCAGGAGTAGCTGAGTGGCCTTTGTTCACCTCCACACGCATTCATCTTATTCGCCTATGTGGGGCGTGCCAACGGTGGAGGCCCTCTGTCAGGCAGTCAAAGACCAAGGACAGGAATATCTCGCGCTCACCGATACCAATGGACTCTATGGCACGATCCGTTTTCTTAAAGTCGCGCGAGAGCATGGACTCAAACCCATCATAGGGGCAGAACTTGTCTCAGGTCAGCACCGGGCCGTGCTACTCGCAAAGAACCCAACCGGCTATGCCAATCTCTGCCTGATTCTCTCGGCTCGCCACTGTGATGCGTCCTTTAACGTCATCCAGACGGTCGCACAACATCGCACGGGACTGTTCATCCTGTCCGATGATCCTATTGCTGTGACTGCTTGGCAGACGGAGTCAGAAGCGGACCTCTATGTCGAGTTGACACCGGGACCAGCCTTGCAAGACGCGGTCGAATTGAGCCGCCGACTCAGACTGCCACCCACGGCCACCACTCGCGCTGCTTTTCTCCAGCCAGCAGATTACCAGGCCCATCGGCTGCTACGCACGATTGCGGAGAACACGACGCTCTCACGGCTCAAGGCCGATCGTTGTGCCCTCCCCTCTCACTGGCTCATGCCGGAATCCGTTCTTGCGCGACATCTCCCCCACGTTCCGCAGGCTCTCACCAACACACGCTGGATTGCCGAACAGTGCCACACAGATTGGGACTTCAAACAGACCATCTTTCCCTCCTTCCGCCAGCTCTCCTCAGGCGCCGCCTTTGAAACATTACAGCGCAAGACCAACGACGGCGCCATCTGGCGCTATGGTGCCTTGTCTCCCGTAGTTCGAGAGCGCATCGAAAAGGAACTCACCGTGATCCGTGACAAAGGCTATGCGGATTATTTTCTGGTGGTGGATGAAATCGTCCGCCAAGCGCCACGGACCTGTGGCCGTGGCTCAGCCGCCGCCTCAATCGTGTCCTATTGTCTCGGCATCACGCATGTCGATCCGATCAAGCACAACTTGCTGTTTGAACGGTTTCTGAATCCCGGTCGTCATGATCCACCCGACATCGACGTGGACTTTCCCTGGGACGAACGGCCCGCCATTCTCGAGTGGGTGTTCAAGCAGTACGGACACCAGCATGCCGCGATGGTCGCCAATCAGAACACGCTCGCCACACGGGCCGCCTTACGCGAAATTGCGAAGGTCTATGGTCTGCCAGCCGGTGAGATTGGCAAGGCGTTGAACTTCCTCCAACGGCGGGCGGACTTTGTCGATGTGCGACCAGGGATGAGCGTGCAAGACTGGGCTCGTGATGTTTGCAGAGCGTTGAACCTGAGAAACCCCTGGCCGGAGATCCTCTACTGGTCGACGCAATTGGATGGCCACTTCAGGAATTTGGGTCTCCATCCTGGTGGCGTCGTGTTGGTTCCGGATGAGATCCGACGGTATGTGCCGGTCGAGATCTCCGCCTCCAATCTGCCGATGATTCAATGGGAGAAGGACCAGACGGAAGAGGCCGGGCTTGTGAAGATCGACCTCTTAGGTAATCGCTCGCTCGCCGTCATCCGTGACGCCATCGCAGCCGTCACCCGCAACACCGGACGCGTTATCGATTATGCGACCTGGGATCCGATCACTGATCCAGCCACCAATGACCTGATTCGGCTAGGCGAGACGATGGGTTGTTTTTACGTGGAGTCTCCCGCCACCCGGCTGTTACTCAAAAAGCTCTGGGGTGGGATGCCGCCAGCTCGACGTGCCGTGGCAGATGTCTTTGAGTATCTCGTGGTGGTTTCGTCGATCATCCGCCCCGCTGCGAATGTGTTCGCTGATGAATTCGTGCGCCGAGCTCATGGGCAACGATATCAGTCGCCTCATCCGCTGCTCGATGAGATCCTCGCGGAGACGCACGGCATCATGGTGTATCAGGAAGATGTCATGAAAGTGGCGGTCGCCTTGGGTGGATTCTCGGTTGAAGACGGAGATCAGCTCAGAAAGGTCCTGAGTAAGAAGCACAAGGAACGGCAACTGCGAGACTATCAACGCCAGTTCTATCAGGGAGCCATGGCCCGTGGTGTGGAATATCGCGTGATCGATGCGATTTGGGCCATGATCATGAGCTTCTCCGGATATAGCTTCTGTAAGCCGCATAGTGCGAGCTATGCCCAGGTCAGTTTCAAATCCGCCTACCTCAGAGCCCACTACCCTGCCGAATTCGTTGCCGCCGTCGTGAGTAATCAAGGGGGGTACTATTCGGCCTTCGCCTATCTGTCGGAAGGCAGACGGATGGGCCTCACCGTCCTGCCGCCAGACATCAACGCGAGTGCCTGGGCCTACAGCGGATCAGGAACCACCGTTCGAGTGGGACTGATGCAGATCAAAGGTCTTCAAGAAGACCTCGCCCAGCGGATCATTGCAGAGCGAGAACAGCACGGTCCCTATCGATCGCTGTCAGATTTCTTGAGTCGCATAAAGCTCGACTACGCCCAAGCCAAGTTGTTGATCAAAGCCGGATCCTTCGATTCCATCGCTGGAGAGTTGACCAGGCCGGCCATTTTGTGGCGCGTCTTTGCCACGCAGGCGACCAGGCCGCCGACTCATATCCCAATTCCTATGGAGTACTCACCCCAGAAGAAGCTGCATCATGAGCTCGCCCTCTTCGGCTTTCCGTTACGCTGCCACCCACTCGATCTGTTCACAGAGGCGCTGGCTGCGACTCCACGCATCCGCGCGAAGGACTTAGAGCAGTATGTGGGGAAAGAAGTGACCCTGATTGGGTGGCTCCTCACAGAGAAGATCGTCTCCACGAAGAAAGGCGAGCCGATGGAATTTATGACCCTGGAGGATCAGACCGGGATGTATGATGCCACCCTGTTTCCCAATAGGTACCGGGAATACTGCCATCTCCTGGCCCCAAACCAAGCTTATGTCGTGACAGGCCTGGTCGAGGAACACTTCTCGACCGTCACGGTCACCGTGAAAACCCTACAGCTCCTGACCACCGGCGCAATTCCAGCACCGAGTGAGCCTCTTGAGGAGCTACGCGTATAGCCAGTACACTCCTGCTCTATGCCGCTCTCACCGCTGATTCGATTCGGAACTTCAACCTGGACCTACGAAGGATGGCAAGGCCAGGTCTACTTGAAGAAGTATGCCAAGACGACCTTTGCGCGGAAATGCCTGGGCGAGTATTGTCAGTATCTCCACAACGGTGACCCGTGCTTTCGCACGGTCGGCAATGATTCCACGTTCTACCGTCCACCGACAGCCAACCAACTGCGACACTATCTCAATCAGATCCCCGAAGACTTCGAGATGTGCTTCAAGGTGTGGGAGGAGATCACCATTCCGACTTACGCGAAGCAGGCTCGGTATGGCACAAAGGCTGGACAACCGAATCAACGCTTTCTTGATGCAAAGCTCTTCAATGATCTCGTGCTCACACCTTATCGAGAAGCCAAGTTCGAGCCACACACCGGCCCATTCTTGTTTGAATTCCAACGGCACGGGATGTCGAGTGAGGAATTCTGCTCGCGCCTAAATACGTTTTTTGGTCAACTCCCCCAGGACTTTCGCTATGCGGTTGAAATCCGTAACGCGGGGTTACTTGGTCAGGACTATCGCAACGTCTTGGAGAATCACGGCATCGCCCATGTCTACAATCATTGGTCCTACATACCTTCGTTACGGGACCAGCACCAACGGATGGAGAATTGCTTCACGGCACCCTTCACGGTCCTGCGACTCCTGACGCCACTCAAAATGTCCTATGAAGCCGCGAAGAAGCGAGCAGAACCGTACACGAAGATTGTGGAAGAGCTGCCAGAGATGCGTCGAGACACCGTGGACCTGGTGAAGAAAGCGGTGGAAGAGAAGCGAACGGCGTATGTCTTAGTGAATAACCGCAGCGAAGGAAATGCGCCCCTGACGATTCAAGCCTTAAGGAAGGCGCTGCAGGCTGCAGAGACGTGAGTGTTGCCTAATGCCATTTTAGGTGATCCTGAAAATAGAAATTGCCCCTCCCCACCCGACCTGGTGATCCTCACCTACGCATGATGAAGAACCACTGCCTCACAGCCTCGGGGATGAGGGTCGAAACGGAAACAGCGGTACACCCAGCAGCGTGACCGACGGCCATGCCGGTCTTGTTGACTGGTCGAGTGTCCGTTGTGAAGGATCACAACATCTCTCCACAAAATTGCTTTCGCAATAGATTTCCGCGCCTTACATGCGTCGTCCTCAGTGATTACGAGCGGGGCTCGTCCTGCTTTGCAGGACCTTGCTCTCACCCCCGCGTTCACAGACGGGAAACTCCCATTCGATTAGAAACGAGACGTTGAAGCAGAGGTTTCATGAAGGTTGTCCAGATGTCGCACTAACTAACTCGTCCCTTCACAAGCTCAATATCAGCTAGCACTTCAAATGGCTTTATGTTCTTTGCGTACAGGCTTGGCAGAATCGAATAACGACCTCCTTAATACACATCATGACAGGGGCGATTCCTTGTGTCGTAACTGTTCTATGGTAGAGTGCCCCTAACTCACTGCCATGATCACTCAAGACACATCATTACAGTCCGCAGAATACCGTCTTGACGGCCATTCCACTCGAATCGATCCAAATGAATCAGGTCGGCGGTTCGGCATTCGTGATGGGCTGTTCCATGCCGTTGCCCAAGGCGGAGCCGAGCAATACCTCTCGGCCTTTGCCCTACTTTTCCATGCGACACCATTCCAGTTGAGTATCCTCTCGGCCATTCCTCAACTCTTGGGCACATGGGCACAGCTCGTTTCTGTCAAAGTCTCCCACTGGTTCCCTAGCCGGGCCTCTCAAGTGTTCTGGGGCATCATCGGACAATCTTTATCGTGGATCCCCATCCTCGCACTCCCGTTACTCTGGCCTGAACATGGGCCATGGCTTCTCATTGCAGCCGTCGCCGTCTATTCCACCTTCACCCATTTCACCTATCCAGCGTGGAATAGCCTCATCACCGACTTACTTGAACCCAATGAGCGAGGCCGTTACTTCGCCAGACGATCACGGGCAGTTGAACTGACCAGTTTTATCGCACTCTGTATGGCAGGTGTCTTCTTGAGCTTCTTCGAACAGCGGCAACTCCTCTGGGTAGGCTTTGTCGTAATGTTTCTCACGGCAGGCCTGTGCCGTAGCGTATCGGCTCTCTTGCTGCGGAGAGTAAGCAGCTTCCCACTGCATGATCCAAGTAGCACTCCAACCGGGTTTCGCATCTTTCTCCGCACAGGCATGTCCACAAACTTTCGCCACTTCCTGCTGTTTTCTGGGCTCATGCATTCGTCTCTGCTGGTCGCCGGTCCGTTCTTCGTCATGTACCTACTTCAGGATCTTCACCTCGCGTATTGGCAATACGGAACCTGGCTGGCGGCAGGTATTCTAGGGCAATTCTTTACCTTACCAACCTGGGGTCAGTTCGCCGATCGTTTCGGGAACAAAGCCTTACTCACCTTCACTGGACTGCTCGTCGCATTTCTTCCGATGTTGTATCTGTTCAGTACAGCTTGGCCGTTTCTTGTCAGCGTGAATTTCTTTGGAGGCGTGGTATGGGCAGGGCTTGGGCTCGGATTGAGCAACTATGTCTTCGATGCAGTCCAGGCAACCGATCGCCCAAAAGCCATCGCCGTTTTAAGCATCGTCAATGCCATAGGATGGGCCATGGGAACAGTGATAGGAAGTGTACTAATTGGCACGGTGCCAGCCAGGTTGCAGGTTGGGGAATGGACTCTGGAGCTCGTTTCCAATCTGCCGTTCATCTTCTTTCTTTCCGGCCTGTTCCTTTTAATCGTCTCGGCTACACTCCTCAGAACCTTTCACGAACCTCGTGAAGTGGAACAACTGGGACATTCCCAGTTGATGTGGGAACTACCGCTTTTGAAACCCTTACGCCAAGTATCTCGCCGACCAACGGACCCCAATCGATAAGGCCCATCTCTGAACCCCACCGCAGGGGGTCCATTTCAAACTGGGAGCAACTACATTGCCTTTCTGGGTGGTAGGCTATTGGCCTCTGCGGCCTCGCAGCATAAGGTACCATCAATCGCCTAAACGTCTCAATTTCCAGACCAGGCAACAATCGCACAAACACCAAACAGATGTATTTATGGAATCTCCCCCGCATAGCAGTAATGGTCGGCCATGGCTGTTCTATAGCCAGATGCCGACCATACAATTGGGAAAAAGCTCTCATCGAGCTCGTTTGATCCAATTCGCTTATAGCGGGAGAAAATATACCCCCCTCGTGATCGAACAAAACGAACACGGCTTGGAAGTAGGTGGACAGCGATTGCTCGTCGCTGGTCAATGTTTGACTGATTGCCATCCGAACCGTGCCACATTTCACTACGGTGCATAACTACGGTTCCAGCGGGTACATCTAACGGAACAATATCGGGACGCGTAACGCCCGCAGCTGTAGCCGCAGCAAGCATACGTGCCCGTGAAGGCGGTGTTCCATCCGGCTCAACGTACGAGCCATCCGTTCGTGGCCACAGATGTGATCCACGTACATATTGAAGCGTTCCCTGCGTGGGAGTGGACTTATCAAGAGCGCACCAACATGTCACGCCAAATGCAGGCTCAAGAAAATCGAGATTATCCTGGTGGAACGCACCCTCATCCCACTTGGGCGGTTTCAACCAAAGAGTATCCTGAGCCAATCGAACGCTCTCCCAGCCCATGAGTACCGCCGCCGCCTGTGCAAGGGTTGGAGACAGCACGAAGCGAGCGAAGGTCAAATCACTTTTCCAGGAATTTGCCATGAATCGAGGAAGATGTGGCAAACTGGTTCCCTCTTGCCACAATGCAGAATCCGGGAGATTCCCAGTCTCATATTCACCTCTGAACACAGCTGAAAAGTGCTCTCGCATGAGATCCAGGCGAGACGGATCCACTATTTGCCCCAAGACAACAAATCCGTCCGTTTCAAACTTTGTGCGATTCGAAGCAGCACTCTCTACCAACCCAGGGAAAGACCAGGCACCCTTCATTGGGTTTCTCCCTTACAACGTTCACAACTACGTAATTGTGTATGCTGAGTATCCAGCACAATATCCTCATTTACTCGGCCATGCTGCCGATGCCCTTCCCCTGTTCATCCGCCTAATCGCATCATCCCATCACGCATTTGATTGCCTCTCCTATCCATGGCACTCGCAATACTACCTCCTTTTTCCAGGATGCACATCCTGAATCTTGACAGAACCATATTTCAAGACGTAAGATTTACTAACTATAAGTGAGTTGAAGTAGTAATAACTTACAACCTTACATTTACAGAGGAGGAATCTATGTCTCAGGATCAGATGCAAGGTAAGTTGATGCAGATGGTGAATGGGTTGAATATGCCTTTGTCTGTATCTAGTCAAACAGGTGCTATCCGCTCTATGGAAGATCGGATAAGAAAGATTCGAGAAGGTTCCGTTCAATCGATGGGAAGTTGCAATCCTCCTTTCTCCAGCTGGGGCAACTAGTTCGGCCAGAGTTTCAACCTGCGAGGGATGAGATTTCGTCTGGGGACTAAAGTTCCCAGATTCTCAACCATCCTGACCACACTATGAGCTCTCCACTCACGGTCTGGTCAATCCGCATGAGAATCAGTCTGACTCTATCTCAAGACGCTGCGGCCATTTTTGCCGCAGCGTTGCTGCAAGACTCCTAGTTATGCTACCTGGCCCTGAACCAGCGTCCAAATTCTCCTCTCTTCTATACCAACAGCAGCTCGAGCCCAAGTGCTTGGCGACCGCCTCAGCTTATTACAGTCATAGCAATCAGATCAGACCAACCGCTCGAATTGGTGAACGTGTATGTTGACCAGCAATTCCCCTATGAGTGGAGACGTCCGAAACAAAAACCTGGTACGCTGGCAGCCGCTTGGCGAAGCATCTGTCGACGTTAGGGTGAGTGATGGTGTTGAGATACTCCATGAGGCCTCGAATGAGGAAACCGCATGGGTTGGTCGTGGTCCTTGGCGTGATCTTTCGGCTATGGAGCGAAACGCCCTGTCAGCGCAATCGCTGAATACGTGGTCTGAGAGCTTGGTGACCCTCGATTTGTCAGCGGATTTACTCACTCTTGCACATGAGACACTGATTGCACCCCTGACTGCCACCAACGGCGCTCGTAATGACTCACTTGTAAAAGCAATAGCGCATTTTCGGCATTGCCTTCGTGACGCATTAATCAGTGCGGGGATAAATTTAGATACTGCTGGTCCAGCAGATGTTATCGTGAATCCGCCCGGCATGCGAAGCACGGCTTATGATTATGATGAGGGTCGCCCCCGCGGGCTTCACATCGACAATCACCAGTCGCTTCCACTACATAAACGAGCAGACTCATTCGTCTTAGCCAGTATGAATATCGGCTGGCAATCGCGGTATCTTCATTTCGTGCCGGCTGCAATGTCGACGATTCTTCATAAGCTGGAGTTGCCTGAGACCTGTGGATTGCTTCCACGTGAAATCAAAGACCTGTATTTCCAGCGATTCCCTCGTGACCCTGTTGTAAAAGTGACGATCCCGCCTGGCACTGTGTATCTACTGCAAACTCAAAATTATATTCACGATGGCGAAACTGTTCCAGGAACGATCCCAGATGTTGTCTTTCTTATGATGGGAAATCCGTTGTGAATGCGCTGAGACCTTTTGCCAATTGCCTACGGCAACTTGTTCTTCAGCCGACCCCATTCTGCAATCTCGCCTGTACCTACTGTTACCTGCCACATCGTGACGATCACACCGTGATGGCTCCAGAGGTTTTAGAAGCAGCCTTTTGCCTTGTGCGAGATGCAGAACTCCCTGGTGATCATCTAGAAATACGTTGGCATGCTGGTGAGCCGCTTGCAGTTTCAAAAAAGTTTTACAAAGACGCATTTGCACGAGCGCGTTGCATCCTTGGAGAGCAAACAGCCCTACACCATTCTATCCAAACAAATGCCGTTCTCTTGGATCCCCAATGGGTTGATCTCTTACAAGCTAACCGCGTTACTGTGGGCGTGAGCATTGATGGGCCGCCGGTCATACATGATACCCGGCGCCTTACGCGTCGAGGCGGGGGTACATTTCAGAAAGTCATGGACGGCATTCAATGCCTACAAGCGGCTCATTTCAAATTTGACGTCATTGCAGTCATCACTCCTGACACACTGCACCATGCCAGTGAGTTTATGGACTTCTTTGAGAATTTAGAAGGGATGGGCCAGCTCGGTCTCAACATAGAAGAAACCGAGGGGACGCATGTCTCCAAGGCTTTTGCCGAGGACAGCTTTGATGGTCGATTTCGAGAGTTTTTAGAAGATTTGATGAAGTGGTCGCAGAGAACGGGAGTGACCGTGCGGGAATTCAAGTCCATGCGATCGCTAATTTTGGCCGGAGCAGGTTCTTCCACGCGCAACACTCAAAATGAACCATTTTCAATCTTAAGTATTGCATCAAACGGAGACATCGGAACTTTTTCACCAGAACTGCTTGGAATGACCCATCCAATATTCGGTCACTTTAGCATTGGCAATGTCTTGTCATGGACGCAGGATGGCATCCCCTATACAGAGACCTGGCCGCGCCTGGTAACCGATATTTCCGCTGGGACGACGCTTTGTCGGTCCGGCTGTGAGTACTTTTCTGTTTGTGGTGGTGGAGCCCCAATTAACAAGCTTTATGAAAAGCATTCTTTTGCCACCATGGAGACTCACCACTGCCGATTGACAGTAAAGGCAGTCGCAGATGTTGTACTTTCTGCAATGGAATGCGAAATTGGAATAGAATCTCCCCCTCCTGAATCACAACGCTTTTCTCCCATGGTCTAAGTAAAAGAGGAAGTTTGGTTCAGCTCTCTAGCTGTAAGGTTTCTCGAACAGCGTAACGAAGGCGGTGCACGAGTGCAGATCAAGACGCTCGGATACTGCGAATGGTCTGATGAACGGCTGATTCAGCTCATACGCAGTGGCAAGGCCAAAGAAATCCTCTCAGCCAGAGGTCAGTTCGTCGTCATAGCTGAGGAGCAAAGCGTCACGACGATCGTGACTTCCCATCATAGCGTTCAACACTACTATTACGCAGCTTGCGCTGACTCCGTTATTCACGGTGAGACCGTCCTCGATGTCTGTTCAGGCTTGGACGGTCCCTTTCGGTGGAATTACAGAGCGATAGCTGATGTCCTTCTCCTGGATCATACCATTGGCAATGATACGCTCTATGCTGACGTTCAACGCACCCCTCCAGCCTCTGTACTCGTTTTTGAAGGTGGACAGATCCGCTCATATCTCGACGTCTCACACGCAGATCCTAGCCCCTTCTCCACTTCCGACCTCTGTGCCAACCTGCAGACAGAGGTCATGCGGTGGTGGGGACAAGCGAACGATGTTCTGTGTCTGACTGGAGGATTGGATTCGAGGCTGCTACTCTCCGTGTTATTGAAGTGCGGCGAACGTCCTCGCTTGTTGGTATGTGGACACCGAGACTCTCATGACTTGAGGGTCGCCAGAGCGATTTCCCGAAAATTCTCGCTTGAGCTTACTGAATGCGAAGTGACAGCCGCAGATTTTCTGGCCGATGCAGAACGCTTGGTGTCTAGAACAAATGGACAATTGCCTCTTAGTCACTGGCCTGGTGTTTTGTTCCCCCGCTACCTTCGAGGGACACGGATGTTCCTGGGGTTCAATGGTGAGGCTCTCCGCAGCTACTACGATTCTCGCGGAGTCTTATCGATGGTCAGGGCAGGACTCTCATCACATGGATACTTTGCCAGAAACCTCTGGCATCAGAGAACCGCTCTGGCACTGACCGACCAGGAAACGGCTTCGTTACATCCAGAGTTGCAGATTGCACTCGGTCAGGATGGGTGGCAGGATCGATTCGATCGTCTGATGCCGCGACATCTGCAACTCGGCGATGCACTCGACCATATTTTTACCAAGGTACGAACGCCCAATAAGTCGGGCACGGATATATCGGCTATTTCCCTTCACACCGATTGGGTGGTCCCCTTCTGCTCGGACTCATGGGTACATGCAGCTAGACAAGCTCCACGAATTTGGAAATACGGAAACACTCTTCACCGAAACCTCATTCATCGGTTCGAGCCGCGGCTCCTCGATTTCCCAACAGACGCAACAGTCCCCGCGCCGACATGGTTCCGACAGCTTAGTCGCTCTGTGCTATGCAGAAGGCCTCCGGGACAGACACAAGATCACTTTTTTGATCAGGATCAATACCGCAGTCCCGAACTCGTTGAATACTGTGAAAGGAGCCTCGCCAACTTACATGAGCTATTTGATGTGACTGAATGGCCACGATGGTCCGATGGCTTACGATCGCGGCTATTCTTTTCGCTTGCGAGCATGGGCCTTTGGCGTCGTATGCGGGGAAGCATTAAGAAGCGGGATTCCGTGTGCGAAACGTACAGCCAAGGTGAGGGCCGGAAATTTGAAGAGGGCCAAAGCGGCATTCGGACACGTGTTTGCAGCTGGACGAAGGTAGCTCCCAGCACCCCATGCTCTAACAATCACCCAGCGGATGGCTGTTAAATCCTGGGAAGTCCAGATCTCACCGATCCTGCATCGAGACAAACACTAGCCAACCGAATAGCCGCATCCCTCTGGAGTATGCCGAACCGCTCTAAGTACCGCTGTCGGCAAATGCCGGCTGTTCTGTTGACATCGTACCCATTGGGTGGCTTGGCTAACACTTTTGTAAAGCCCGCTATGAAAACCTCGAAGATACCACGCCAGGCGCGCGAGGTCTTGAAGATCGACGCTTGGCAGGCCGATGTGGATGGTGGCTCGCCTGCCCCTCAATGCAAATCTCACACTCCAACCTTCCTGTGCTTCTGCTACGCTCATAGCCAATTCTGCTCTGTAGGCATCCACACCATGCGAATCTGATGGACGAGCTCAGTCTTGCGTGGTTCCCAGAAACAAATGATACAGCGATCAGGCCAAGGGCACTCCTCTTGAGGGTCGAAATCAAACGAGTCAGAAGAGAATGTCATGAGCGCAGCGACCTCGGCTAGCTCTAACCACAGCCGGCCCTCGACCAAGGAGAGCTTGATGCGCACAGAATCCGATAGAGGTTCATACGCGACGCACTTCACCGGTAACTCCTTTCGATATCTCGTGACGACACTCTTTAGCGGGTTGCCCCATCACCATGCCAGACTCGCTTCTGGCTGATGCCCTTCCATTACCGAGAAGGAATGAGGTCCTACTGGAGATCACTGAGCGGTTTCCGCTCTACCCACAGCGCGTCCTCCTCTCTCAGGCTTTCCTGGCGCACCAAGATCCGACCCTATATTGTTGACCCCGAGGTTTCCGGACTCCCCTCTTCAAGCGAAGAGGGGAGATCGGGTGGCCATGAGATTACTTGGGGCCTACGGCGACACCGTGGACTTGCGTGCAGACACGCGCATAAACAATATAGTTTTGAGAGTACGTGTCAGCCGTGAACTTCACAAGCGCTGTGGCGCCAGGCGATTTCTTTAAGGCCGCAGCAATAGCGTCTTTGGTTTCATTGCCATCGCTGATGGGGATCAACCCCAGAAGATAGCCCACACAATCTTCCCCAGAAACAGGTCCGATTTCTCGATAGGACCCGGGCATCAATGGCTCCGTTGAAGGCGCGGCCCCGCCTGAGATATGTCCACAACCTGTCACGATCCCGCTCAACAGTAGACCAACCAGTGAAAGTATCAAAAGCCGTCGTGTTTGCATAACCTTCCCTCCTTTGCGTGTTTGTTGGTGGATGGATAGGAGAGGCCAACCCACTTGAGCGGCCTCTCCCTCTGAATACAATCCTAATTCACGTTACAAATAGTCGGAGTTCCTCCAGGTAATGGGCTTGGCGCTTGATCAAGCCAGGCATTCACCGGAGTCACAGAGACATTGCACTGCGCATCCACTTCAATGTTGAAGACATGCCACCAGACCTTGGCTCCTTCACCCGTTATTGGAGCAAAGACGGTGGTATTTCCGTCGCGTGTGAGTTCCACGCGCGTAGGAGATGCCGTGATGCCAGGACTTTGTGTACCGCTGTAGTTATGGACCGCATAGATATACGTCCCTTGCATCACTTTGATGAGTGTTACGACCTCAGGGCCAAAACTTGAGGTGTCGTCCACGTCTAAATTGGCAAAAGGGAATCCCGTCAGAGCCCCCTTATCACCGAAATACACATGATCACCGTTAGGTGTGTAGAGATGGGAATCAAGATCCGATGGGCTTGCGCCCCATGTCAGCTTAATATTGAAACCATCACGGGATCCGGTTACCAGACATGAATCCAGTGCGATATCCGTGGCACTTGGCCCAATACTGACCGTATTGGTCAGTTGCGTACCGACCAAGGCCGCCACTGTGGCTTTGCCATTCTTTTGGATTGGCAGAAGGAATGAACCATCTGCTCCTGTGTACACCTGAGAGGAACCTGAATAGTCGATCCCATCGCTTTCGACAAGGGCATTGCCCACTGCCTGTCCAGCTTGGGTTTTGACACAACCATTCACCAAGATTGTCTCTGTCACCAGATCCGCGTTCCAATAACTTAAACGAGACACCGTGCCTTCGTAGTAGCGATTGGCACCAGTCCCGGCGAGTGTCGCCTGCCCTTCCTCAATCCATCGTCCACTTGAGTCATCAAAATAAAACAGGGGAATTGTTGCCGATACACTAGACGATCTTGTACTAACGGGGATACGGATCGTCGCAGTGGTTCCGGGGGCCAGTCCATACTGCACGTTGTTGCTATCCCTTGCACTGATCCTCATTGCACCGCTACTGACAATCGTCACAATATTTCCACCGGTAGAAGCAGTGTAGTCTCCTGGCATATTGTTCGTTGTCGCAGCGACATTGATAGGAGTGATCCCAAATTGAACATTCGCCGCTGGGGGTCCTCCATCTAGTGGGATAAGGGCGTCGCCTGGAATAACGACTTGAGCTGGTGAATTCGGCGCAGTAATTGTGCCACCTGATGCAACAGCCACAGTCTGTGTCACACCCACCCTGACTAGTCGTACAGTGAGAGGTGTACTCTGCCCACCTATCACACGGGCAATGCGAATATTCTCCGCATAACCGTTCGCTTCAACACGTACGATCGCTCGATCACTGACTGGTACGGACAATGAGTAACTGCCATCAGCCCCTGATGTGGTCTGCACCGTTCCCACCTCAACTACCGCATTCGGAACTCCACCCGAACCGTCTGAAGCAATCACACGGCCGGTAAGTGTCCCATTAGCTGGCGTAGGTAGTGGAGCACTCACATCACCCCCTCCACTACAACCAGCCAATCTAAGGCAGAGCATGACCAGAACAATGATGCCTCCCCATCGCGTTCGCCCCCTCTGAAATCCTGAGATCAACATCTTCATCGCATCCTCCTTGTGGTTATGCACACATCCCTGTTTGACCTATCCCCGACATTCCATCCCCGTCATCCAAACCTGGCATCGACTAAAAAACGCCGGCCACATCAGTATGTGAATCCCTCACCTCCGGATTGTGTGAGCACGTGCTTACTCCATCTTCACCGGTCCGATTATGAATGGGGCTGTAGGTCATGACCTGTCCTTCAGCAAGTCCGCTGCCATCAATTTTTAATCGGACCAAGCCCAACCAATCATCATGTATTCAATGACTTATTCGGAAAGCGCTACGGGAAGATCGTAAAGGTGTTTTGTTAGTTATGCGGGGACTCGGGCAGGATCCCCGCAATTCGGGGGGAAACGGCTCCCTCTACCTAACAAACGCTTGCTCCCCCGCTCCGGGGCAATACAGGAATACAGCGTAGGATACGAGGAGACTAGACAGATAGCATGATTCTAAATCGAGGGGGATTATGCGAGGCAAGCCAGGAAGCCCGTGACTGAAATGTCGTCAACGGCCAGGCATCTCACAGAGAACCGGAAGATCGTGACACTACACAATACGGGCACGAATCAGAGCGTCAATTGCTGGATAATAGCAAGCTGGCAGATTTTTGAAGTGTTGTTTACACCAGGCACGAAAATCCGAAGAAGGGGGATCCTCTGAAACCACTTTGTTAAGTCCCTTCACATACTCGTTCAGTTTCTTCAGCACTAGCTTGGTCAGCCCAGACTCTCCGGCCAAGCTAGCCGCCGCTTTCTCCCGATCGAACTGATGATACACCAGGGCCTTAAAACACAGTCCTTTCCACCACTCCGTGACAGTATCACGACTCCAATCGAGTTCATCCGCGGCATTCCCTATCGTCAAACAATGTTGGCGCATTGCCCTTAAAAACTCCAATTCCTCAAGACTTAGGTCAATATCATCCGTGTCCTGAATCATTGGAGATGATGGTGTAGCCGTCGGCGGAACCACTAATTCGTCTGACACCCGACCTAAGCCTAGATCTCGTTCCGTGATTTCCGAACCTTCCGCAAGAAGAACAGCTCGTTCCAGGCATTTTTCCAACTCCCGAACATTCCCAGGCCAAGTCCATGTTTGAAGACGAGCGCTCGCATCATTCGAGAGTGGACGATTTGGTTTCTTATTCCTAACAGCTGCCTGTCCAAGGAACAACTGCGCGAGTTTAGGGACATCACCCATTCGTTCTCTCAGAGGTGGCAATCTCATCTCAATCCCGCATAAACGATCATAGAGATCCTGTCGGAATCTCCCTTCTGCGATCTCTTTCGACAGATCCTTATTGGTCGCCGACACCACTCGTACATCCACCCTAATCGCTTCCTTTTCGCCGACGCGGGTAACGAAACCATCCTGCAACACGCGTAACAGTTTGGCTTGCAATACGAAATTCAGATCACCGATTTCATCCAAAAATAGCGTGCCAGTGTCAGCCTGAAGAAAATAACCATCGTGATTAGCAATTGCTCCCGTAAAAGAACCTTTTTTATGTCCAAACAGTTGACTCTCAAAGAGATCTGGTGGGATCGCTGCCATATTGACAGGAACAAATGGGCGTCCCTTCCGGTCACTCCACTTATGAGCCAAGAACGCGAAACGCTCCTTGCCTGTCCCAGGCTCACCAAGGAACATGATCTTCACCATACTCTGAGCGACCTTTTCCAGATCCTTCAAGCAATGCAGCAATCCTGGATCACTGGTGATGATGTCCTCCTCACACAAATCCTGCAACTTTTTCTTTTCATCAGCTGAAAGCGCCGTATGACTAGGCTCATGGGCCCAGAGACTTGTACGCTTTGCTGGCGATGACGCGATTGTTTGGTCTGTCTTCTCTCGCTCTGCTTTGGCCAGTCGTAGCTCAGTTTCCAAACGTTCACGCGCTTGCGCTTCATACTCGCATATGTTCTGCCACTTAACGGCACGGTTCTCTGTCTGTACCAGTTCTTCTTTCGCACGACGCAGCTCGATCTCAAGACGCTCGCGTTCTTCCGCTGACGGAACCCCTTGTTCTCTTGGCGCACCTTTCACAATCGCCAACTCACCTTCCAACCGCTTCACATAATCTACTTGTTCTACCAGGAGATGCTGTGAGTCGTTCAGTGCCTGCTCTTGCGTCAGCCGTGCAGATTGTGCAGCTGCTGATGCAGCTTCTAACTGTCTGATCCGAGCCTCCTGCTTCTCTCGGAGTCCATGGAGACCCATCACCTCTTGCTGTAGTGCCATCCGTTTAGATTCAGCCTCTCGTACTTGCCCGAGACCTAACCAAGACGTCCAGGTCAACGCGCCACCTGAAGCCACTACCAAGCCGACCATCGGTACCACTATCGGCGCGACCATGCCGAACCAGGCAAACGCTCCATAGGCGCCAGCTATATACAAGACACCCAGAACACTAACACCCACGAGACTTCTCCAACCTTGAAGCAATAGCGCCGACCAGGCTACGAAGATTGCCAACACCCCAGTAAGTCCCCACTGCTCCCAAACCGGGAGCAGATGGAGTTTTCGCTCTGTCACAATCGTATTAAACGTGTTTGCCAAAATAAACCCGCCTGGCGCCTTCAACTCCAAGGGCGTTCTCCGTTTATCGGCTTCGATCGCAGCATGGATAATTAAGACGGCTTTCCCTTGAACAGTCTTTCGCAACCCGTCTATGCCATCCTTTTCGTTCTCAATTTTATTCAACACATCAATGATGGGGAAATACTCGGTCTCTCCCTCCCAACGTCCAGCGTAATCGAGCAATACATTTCCCTGCAGGTCAACGGGAATAGACAGGTCACGCTGCATACCATCAGAAGCTATTGCACCCTTGAATACCAACGTCTTTTCTGGCGTGAGTTCTATCGCCTCCGGACTCACACCAAGGTATGCTGCCGCGAGTGAAACACCCAAGGCTGGAATAATCACATCGCCACTTCTCACAAAAGCCGGGGTACGCCTGTAACCCCCATCAATGTCAGGTATGGCTGCGACATGACCAATCCCGTTCGCTTCGCTGAGAAACCTGAACATCGGTGGAAAGACCTGGCCAACCCGTGGAACATCGAGAAGGAATGGTGGACGATGAGACACCCCTTTTTCCAAGAAGACGCTTGCGTTGAGACCAAATGTACGGTCCACCGACGTCTCGGATTCCTGTTCTTGCGTTACCTGAAGCGGGAGAAACACCGTATGAGATTGCCGCATAGCACTGATCAATGCCTGGTCACTAGATTCCCCACCTCGCTCCTTGGGACTAGCCTGACTAAAGTCAAAATCCAGTGCGATCACTCTCGCACCAGCGCGATGGAGGGCGTCAATGACTTTGGCAAAGACCTGGCGATTCCAGATTCCCACTCCAATTTCCTCATCACTGACGTCATCTCTGGCGATGATCACCAACTGAGAAGTAAGCTTGACACTCCCACGCAATTGCATACGGAGGTCATATGTACTCAACTCCCATGATGAGATCAAATTTGGCATAAGGATATAAAGCATAACCACTACCAGTGCTGAAACTATGCCAATAACAAGAGCTGCGCCATGGTTATCCAATGATGTTAGCCTCATACCTTATCCCCTCAACACCTGTGACCTTGAGCGCCAAGCATATCCTTGGGTTTGCAAGGCCGCTTCGGCACGAGCGGTGCACTAATCTGTTCTCCCCCCTGCGCCTGTCGCATGCGGGTCGCGAGATCCTTAATCGCCTGTTCTGGTCCAGTGACAGTAGCGCTAGCACCATCGCGACGATGCTCGATGGTAGCCGACAGCTTCAATTCCAGTTCCTTTGCCTCGCGGTAATACCCATCGATTTCTTTCAATCCTGTTTCATATTCTGATTTGGTCGCAAGACCTGCGGTGAACCGAGTACAGAGTCCGGCATACCGAGCAATGATACTGTGCACCACGAGATCCCATGACTCCGCTGCTTTGTTGAAGTCTGGCCCCGTTGCAAAGCGAAAAGGCCCCACCCCTTTCACCAGCACACTTGAATCAGACTCCTTCGTTTCAAATTTTTTGCAGTCCAAGAGAGCATCTGATGCTTCGACAGGTGCAACATTATATATCTGAGACAAAAAACCGACACTGAGTACAACAGCCACTGCACCCCAGTGAAAGTACTCTTTTCTTTTTCGCACCTTCTCAAACAATGCCATCATGACCACGCCTTATCGACGCCGACGTTTTTCAATTTCCGCGCCCATGTCGTCCATCTGTTTTTCCAAATCCTTTTGGACCAGATCCAGCCGTTTCAATAAGGTGTCGATGCTATAGGGACGCAGCGGCGGAAGGCCTGGGCCAGTTTCCGGCTTAGCTTCCGGCTGATTTTCTAGAACCTTATCTGGCTTTGGTGCTAAATTTTTGGGGGAAGGATCTCTATCGCCAGATTCCTTCGGTCCCGGCTGACTTTCTTGTATGGAGTCTCTTACTCCTGGTCCCTTGGCTGACGGCGCATATGACACATATACGCCTTTCCTAGCCAGCCAATCCTTGGCAACGTTGGACTTGACCGCAAAATTGATGCTGGTGATAGCCAATCCATCAGGTGCCCGCCGCTGGATAAACGTGTTAATTCCGATTTGTTGACCGAATTCATTCACCAGGGGTCCGCCGGAATTTCCACGATTGAGGCTCGTTTCAGTCTGAAAGATATCCCATCCTGGGACAGTAGCGTAATCTTTCCACTCTGCGCTGATGACACCAGTGGTCAAGGTCCACAACCCACCCCTCTCAGGGTGACCGATGGCTAGGACACGCGACCCAATAATGGTCCCCCCCGGATCTGCGAGTGCTAAAACTGGCAAGGAGGAGGGCAGACTCACGATCTTCAGAAGAGCCAAATCTAATGTCTCGTCATAGGCCACCACCCTAGCCTCATGCCGTCTAGCCAAATTTTCCTGATTGTTAAAGTCGCCGACCACGCGATCCGGCTTCAGAAACACAAGAATGCGTTCGTGAGGAGTTTTTTTCTCATCGTTCATGATCACATGCGCATTCGTAAGCACCAGCCCTTTGTCGTCAATAATGGAGCCCGTCCCAGCACTGCTTCCAGTAGCGATGAGCACAACCGCAGGCGCTGCAGACGCGTAAATCTGTGCTGAAGACAGCTCGGCTGCTATCGCCGATCCGGCCGACACTGCAGTTATGAGTGAGAAGACCACTCCAACTCTCGTGCTCCAGCAAAGTGATCTCGTCTCTCTCCACTTGGCACCCATATCGACCTCCCTCGACCTGACTGAGCCAAACGCTGGACTACGGCCTGCCATCTATTACTTCGAAAGTCACGTCTTTGGCGCTACGCAACCCATCTTGATCTGCAATGCTCACACGGACTGTGTGTTTACCAGAGGGCAATTTAGCGGCCGGTACATAGATACCATCTGCGGAAGCATAGCCTCGCACACGGTCGGTAATATCAACATCGATAAATTTGATCAGAGTGACTTTCATACTAGCTGGATCGACTGGACTGATCGTAGGCCTAAATTTCACATCGACTTCTACCGGGGACGGCGTAACACTTCCGTCCGGCGGCTTCAGAACCTCTATCTTTGGACCTAAGCTGGACTCTGCTCCTATCTGAGTCAGATCGCGGTCCGGCGGCTTCTTCGCAGATGCCATCGCTGCCTCTTCCGGCGTAATCAGCCACAGCTCTTTGTCGCTGGCGGATTGTGCCGACCCAGGTGCTAAAAGAAAACCGAGCCCGATGACGATGGTGATGAAGCTCGTACCAACGTGCCTTGCACTCCGCATGATGTCCTCTCTCTATGCTCCCCCCTAGTTCTACTTCCTCTTCTCTAACTCTTGATTCAACTCATCATGGGCTTTATCGGCATTCTTCTGAACCCACTCTCGCAGGTTGGCATCGAGCTGCTTAAACTGCCCGCTTGCTGCCGCATAGTTCTTCATGATGTCTTTAAACTGCTCCATATCCAATCGAGCCAAGGCATAGGCTTCATTTCGAAGCGGGTGTTCCCAGTACTCAACTATCTGGGCACCGACGAGTGTTGCCTCGGTCACCTGTTTCATCGTGTCTTGAATACGTTGCTCCACATCATGCTGTGAGAAATCGCCGGCTGTAGTTTCCGCCATATATTGTTTATTGAGGCCGGCCACGTAGACTTGGAGAGTTGCTGCCAGGTCATTTCTGGCTTGGGCTCCCGCTGATTTCCTGCGCAAGGTTGGATTCAAGATACCAGATACACTCCCTACCCCTTGCAACACTCGCCGTCCGTCAATCTTCTCCCCACCTCCCCCTTTTAACACCCAGTCCGGTAACCCTTTGACATCCTGAAGCGGCGTATCGACCCGTGACATCCCTCCTGCCTCCTGCCCAGTTGGTTTCTGACTTGCGCATCCCACAACCATGGATACGATCACCATCACACCAACCATTACCAGCATACTCGTTTTCATTTGGTCCAGACGCTTCATGAAGCCCCCTTTTCTTATTGAGAATGACCCCTGCTTTATTCGACCGTTCCTATTCAGCAACTCCACATCTCTGCAATCGCCTCACTTCAACAAACCTCCCAAACTCCTCATCATCCCAGACCCGTCGTTTGAGGTTCCGTCCCCGCCAGCCTCCACTGCAATTCGACTTGCAAACAGCCCATCATAGGCTTTGACTTCCTTCTCGAGGACACCAGACTCTGTCGTCAATACAGAGAGATTCGCCGGTAATATCGCGATATTAAGTGTAATCTGCTTGATCCGTTCGGGTGCGCCCGGACCGGCTTGACGAAGGATTGATTGCACTTCACGCTGCCAGTTCGGACCCGCTTCTTTGAAATGATACCCCGCGATGGCCAAGAGCAGCTGCGATTGGCACATTGTGCCCTTCACGGCATTCACCGCTGTCTGGATATTTTTGGCGAGCGCCTGCTGTTCTGGATTGAACACGATGGGCTGGGTTTTGATCTTGGCTAATTCAAGGCCCAATTTCTCGATCTCTTGTTTGTACGCCGCCACCGTCGTTTCGAATTCATTCTTCTGCACTGCAAGCTGCTGCTTCAGCTCTTCAACTTGGCCAGCATTCGTATCCCGATTGCTCGCTTGCGCCGCCTCGTCGGCTGTAGAGGGATTACCGAATTCGGCTGCCTCTAGTTGCTTAATTCGTTGCTCGAGGTCCAGAATGTCTCGGTATTCCTTGGCTTTTTTTTCCTCTGCTTGCAGGACCGCTTCTCTCAGTAGTTTAATCTCGTGCTTATTTTCCGCCAACGATTCCACTGCGTCAGGCAAACTCGTATAGACCTCCGATGCTTTTCCATCCAGTTTACCCATGAACAACTCCGGCTTCGGTTCGAACGCCGGGTTGTATTTCAGGAAGCGATAGAACACTTTGGTAAAGATCGGACTTGAGTTCTCCCCCAATACTCTTCGTTGTAAGGCCTGCACTTCATCCTCAGTGGGATTGGCTACGCCTATTTTGCGCAATGCAAAAAGATCGGGATAGCGTGCAAAGAAAATGGTCTGAAGATACATCGCCTTCAGTTTCAATGCCGACGTGAGCTGGGTATTTCGACCATAATGAGCCGGATCCTGTTGAAGCATATTCCGCAACTTACCTTCCTCTGTCAGCGGCACACTGCTATCCCCCTGCTTTGGCCAAGCAGATCCCGCAGCAATCGGCAGAGTCTTCATGATCAACCCACCGATTTCAATAATCCGAGCTGCCGTGTTGACCCGATCCAATGCCGATTCAACCGTGGCCTCCTCCGTTTTGAACGCAAGACCCTCTTTTGCCAGATCCCATGACATCATCGATCCCAGGGACAAACAGGCCGTCGGTAATGGAAAGGGAAAGGGATTGCCCGTCGTAGGAAGCGGGAGGCCCACAATATCTGAAATGGGTGAAATGGTTTTTGGAATAAATCCCCCACTGCTATCCGACATTCCTGAGCATCCCGCCACCCCGGAGATTAGGACTCCCACCGTGATGCCGTAAGACAGCCGATCAAACCGTTGTAAAAGAAATCGATTCGTGCGTTCCCTGACTGTTCCCATTCTTCCCCCTTTCCTAGCCGATACACTGCTCATCCCGGCTCATTCCGAACCCTCCATTCCCTTTGCAATTGTCGGTTTGGCTTTTTCAAAACATGATCCAGCAGCCCGCTGATCGATCAGATGTTCCTCACCGACTTTCCCTGTTCCCTGGCAGGCAACGTTGAACGAGGCAATCAGGCGATCCTTGAACCGAATTTGACCTATAAGTCTGTAAATCCTTCGCTTGTCACCCGCTGCTGTTTCTTCACTATCCAATAGCACTTTGTATCCAGCAAAGATTGTATCGGCTAACTCTTTGCACTGCGGTTGCCCCGAGTCGTCAGAGCAGAGACCATACTGCTCCTTGGAAGCCACTAGCTTATTACCTATTTTCGTGAACAGCCCCTCCAATTGAGCTCTAAGAGCTGCTGTTACTTCGCCTCTCCCTTCGGATCGATCAAGCAGCATGAATGGTTTAAGCTTGAATTGGCGACGCAATTGTTCAGCAAGTTTCTTCTGCACCGCTTCCACCGCGGCCTTTGGAGCGATTGCGAGGGCATAGGTAACGCAGTTCTTACGATCCAGATACCTCTCTCTTATTTCCGAACCTGACAACATTTGATCAACAACCTGGCGTGCCTCCAGGGAGATCTGTTGTTCGCCTTCGTGCGAAATGCCCTTCATTGCAGAATCGTTCCGTTCCTCCATAAAGATCTTCACCTCTTCTTTCACCGAGACTTCGATCTCCTTGGCCAGTTCGGCGCGAGCATTCTGTTCCGCCACTTGAATCTGTTCGGATGACTTCGGCATGCGATCAGCGCTCCCAACTCCAACCTTGTCATCCGTCCTCGGGCGTTTGAATAACCATTCTGGAGGTTCTCGTTCTGGCAAAAATGAGCAAGTATCCCCGAACAATACTCGCACCACTGGCTCGGCATGCACAGAGGGAATGCACATGATTCCCAATAGCACCGCGACCAGTATAATGACGACCTGGCACGCGACCGCTCTGCTCCCGGTCACGGACGCCTTACGGACAACTGTTTTGCGCAAACGCTTTCTCATGGGCTTACTCTCCAGGCCTTCTTTCAGCATTGATGGCCCTGAAACTATCAAGTGAGCGCTTGGCGCGTGAGAGCGCCTGACTATATTTTTCATTTTGATCCACGTCGACTGCCTTCTGATAACTCCGCACTGCTTCATCAAATTGTTTGAGGCCCTCGTGGGTAATGCCGGAATTGAACCAGGCACAATGGTCTTGGGAGTCTTTGCGGGTCAATTCAGACACTAGTTCACGGGCGTGTTTCCAATTCTTGTCGTGGAGTGCAATCCACACCGGATCGCTCGATCCCTGAGCGCACACCTCTCGCAACTCTGATTTCCAGTCCGACACAAAAATCGAGGCTACCTGCTTCACCGCCCGATCGACTAATATCCCACGCACTTCCTCCCGAGAGGCGCCCGGTCGAGTGGTTTCTTGTCGCACTAGTTCCTGATGCAACGGTTTTTCCCCGAGGGACAGTGTTATCGTAGCTTTCAATGCTCCATACCCCATCCTTAGGGAACAATCTTCAATAGTGCCTGTGATATGTAGTGGTTCTTCCACGGAGCGGAAGCGAGGATCCACTGGAGTAAGCTTTCCTCTTACAGCCAGTTCATGGATCCCTGTCCATAAGTCCCTCGCGCAGTCAGCAGGCCCTCCAAAGTCTTGAATCCTAAACTCACCAATATTCCCCGGAAGCACTAATTTTGGTTTGACCGGCACCTCTACAATCGTGGCACGTGTTCCCGCGCATCCACCGAGTAAAGAGACCAGCACAACAAGCAAGACCGGCAATAGACAGTTCCACCTCTGCAACCACGCTGCCACACGCCCTATTTTTTCCGATTGATTCCAACGCACCTCACACATGGAGATTCCTCCTTCCACCATCATGTCCTCAAACCTCCTGTACTACCCTGAGATTCAGTTCGTCTTGAGTCGCTAATCCAGCAAAGCTCATTCCAACTCAATCCCGCCAGCTAAGCCATTGATCATTTAAGTAAATAGGCTCTCTCGTCTTCGTACAAGGCGACCCCAATCGGTCTATCCCCACAGACTGCCGGGAAGCTTCCTATAGTATGAGGGGAAATAGTTTTGCGGGAGCGACATCCAGCTTGACTGACGTACGACACCCATCAGCTCTGAGCATGCACCGGGAACAATTAGAGGAGAATAGATTGTTGGATACTTGGAAAGGAAGGAACGATGAATCAAGTCCAGCCACTATTCTTTGACCTATAACGCATGAATACTTAAGCCTCGTGAAATATAGTCGACCACTGCTACATTGGCAATAGTCAAAGACTGAAATCGTGGGTACAAATATCCTGCACCCCGCCGCGAACACCTGGTCGCCACTGCTCGCCTATGCAGCACCCGTGGAACGAGAGCGAGGCCATCACGCTCAGCCCGTCGTCCCCATCTTCTGGGGATAACCTTGTGAACAAATCGAGGTGAGCACACTAGTGACAGCGCACTGCGCCCTCTTCAGAACCTTGCCTATTTTTTAGGCGTCCGCTGTGTCAAGAGCAGACCACCACTTGTAGTAGGAACCTGGAATCTTCCGAAGGTGTCGACAGGCGTCATCTGTTCAGAAGGATAATGGACAGGATGCGCAACAGGACTTTGGCTGTTACCTCACAGCAGCCAGCCCTGATCGGCAAAACTATAGAGACGGTCGTCACCGAGAATCAGATGGTCGAGTAATCTGATGCCCAGTAAGTCTCCAGCTTCCCGCAATCGTGTCGTGAGCGTCCGATCCTCCGGGCTCGGTGTGGGATCACCGGACGGGTGATTGTGGACCGCGATGATCGCAGCAGCGTTGAGGAGGATGGCGGACTTGAACACTTCGCGGACATGGACAATGCTGAGCGTAAGCGAGCCGATCGAGACGATGTTCACGCCGATGCCAACGTTCTTCGCATCGAGACAACAGACGAGGAACTGCTCGCGATCGAGACCGTCAAAGCATGGACGCAGCGCTGCGGCCGCTGCAGCGGAATCGCGAAGAACGCCGTATGGAGCAGTGTGACCGCCCTCAGAGACGAGCGTGACCCGGTAGCGAGGAATGAAGCGTGGAACGTTGAGTTGTTTGAATGATTGTTTGGCCATGGTGGCACCTCCCAAAAGTTGAACGCACTGGCGCTTTCGCAGAAACCGAAGCGCCAGGGCAGGACAACGGAGGTGACAGGGCGAGGACTGCCGAAGCAGCACGGGTCGGATGAGCATTCAGCGGCGGCCGTGACAGATCTGTGCTGGCGCGGACGCTGCGTCAGACGATCCGTGCGCGGCAGGCCATCGGCCTTCCATGGCCAAACAAGTCCGATCGACTGACAATGACGGATGAGCGCGCGGTACTGGATCAACCTCGTTGCGGCCGATCTACCCCTCTCCACCCTACTGTCTTCAGCCGTCCTCTCCGCACATACGTACTTCCAACAGGCTTGCATCAAAAACTGAACCTCACTACATGTCACCCCGTTTGGCGATGAGTGCGAGCAGAAGACGCTACAAACTGGCCACAGATGCCACTTCACAGAAAGGAAGGGAAGATGGAAGAGGTGATGACGAGAGCGGGGGTGACGAAGGAGAAGACGTTAGGGACAGGGACAGTGAGAGGCATCAGCCGAGGGAATGGGCGACTGATCGCGGCAGCCTCGTGGCTTCTCGGGGTGGCCATCCTGTTGGAATCGGACCCGGCCTGGGCCCAGATCACCAAGGTGAACACCGTGATGCAGAATGTGCAAACGGTCCTGACGAGTGTGGCGGTGACCCTCTTTACCGTCGCCATCATGTGGGCCGGGTTCAAGATGGCCTTCAGCCATGCCCAATGGTCCGACGTGAGCAACGTCGTGATCGGCGGCATCTTGGTGGGCGGCGCTGCGGGGATCGCGGCCTGGTTGATCAACTGACATGGACGGCTTTCGCGATCCCATCTTCACCGGTTGCACGAGGCCCGCGATGTTGGGCGGCGTGCCGATCGTGCCGCTGATCCTGATCGGCGGCCTGACTCTCTTGGTATCGGTCTGGCTGTACTACCTCGTGAGCGGCTATCTCTCGCTGGCACTCGTGCTGATCACGATTCCCATCCTCCTCTGGATGCGCCAGACGACGAAGACGGACGATCAGCGCTTGCGCCAAGTCATGATGCGGGCACGGATGCGACTCCGGCACGGACCGAGTCGCGGGACGTGGGGCGCCATTTCCTATGGCCCCCTGTCATGGAAGACCAGACGTTCGTAGGGAAAGAGCTGAGGTGCTGAGTGTTCTCAATGCAGCAGGTTGAACAGAGACAAAGAATGAGGACTAGAGCCGCGCTCGCGAAAGCCGCGTCCGCGCAGATTCCTGCGAGTGACTATATCCCGCTGGGCACATCGATCACGCCCACCGTCATCACCTTGACCGGTGGAGAGTATCTGGCCTGTTGGAAACTGGACGGGATCACGTTCGAAACAGCGGACCGTTCAGAAGTCCTGCTGCGCAAAGAAGCGCTGCACCAGTTTCTCCGATCCTTGGGCGGCGGGTCTTTCGCGGTCTGGTCGCATAAAATTCGGCGGGTCGTCACTGAACGGTTGCAAGGCACCTCGCCCAATCCCTTCTGCCAACACCTGAGCGATCGCTACTATCAGTCATTTACGCAGCATCGACAAATGGCGACGGAGCTGTACCTCTCCCTGCTGTACCGACCCTTTCCGTCCAAGGTCGCAAGCTTCTTCACTCGCATGGGTACCCGCACGATAGTTCAACGACGAGAGCAGGAAACCGCACAGCTGACCGTCTTGGAAGACATGAGCAAACAACTCGAAGCGAGTCTCAGTCGCTATGGGCCCATCCGCCTCGGTACCTACACGAAACGAGACATCCTGTACTCCGACCAGCTGGCCTTTCTCAGCTACCTCATCAATGGCGTCTGGGAGGAAATTCCGCTGCGGCGAGCACCGCTGGCCTCGTACCTCCCCTCTTCTCGCCTGCACTTCGGCGACCGGACCGGCATGCTGGAAATCTGGCACCCGCGCGAGCGGAAATTCGCTGGGTTTCTCGACATGCAGGAATACCCGCCTTTCTCCGAGCCAGGCATGAATAACGGTCTCCTCTATAGCGACGCCGAGTACATCGAGACCCAGAGCTTTTCGTGCCTCAACAAACGCGCGGCCCTCAAATCACTCGCCACCCAGAAAGGGCATTTGATCGCCTCGGAAGACGCGGCGACGCGCGAGATCGAACAGATGGATCAGGCCGCGGACGATCTGCAGAGCGGGCTCATCGACTTGGGCCAGTACCACTACAGCCTGGCCATCTTTGGCGGCACGATAGAGTCAGTGAGCACCGCGCTCGCCGATGCCCGGGCTGTCTTTCAGGATGGGCCGGGGTTCAAGATGGCGCGGGTCGACGTGATCCCCGAATGTGCCTGGTTCGCACAGATCCCGGGCAACTGGAGTCTGCGGCCGCGCGAAGCCGTCATCACCAGCCGGAACTTTGTTTGCCTCAGTCCTTTTCACAATTTCGCCCGTGGCAAACGAGCGGGCAATCCCTGGGGCGAAGCCCTGGCCCTGTTCAAGACCCCAAGCGGCCAGCCCTACTATTTCAATTTCCACGTGTCACCGGAGGATCGAGATTCGCGCGACGAGAAGTATCCCGGCAACACCTTTATCTGCGGCAGCACGGGTGTGGGCAAGACCGCGTTGGAACTGAGCCTCCTGGCCTTCGCGACCAAGTACCAAGGACTCCGCTGCGTGGTCTTCGACAAAGATCGTGGCGCGGAGATCGGGATCCGGGCCATGGGCGGGAGGTATCAGTCGCTCAAACGCGGGATGCCGACCGGCTTCAATCCCTTGCAGCTCGAGCCCAGCCCCCAAAATTGGCAATTCTGCGAACAGCTCGTGGCGCAACTCGTGAAGCAGCCTGGTGACGAGATTCCCCTGCTCACTTCAAAGGAACAGAGCGAGATCAGCCATGCCGTGCGGACGGTGATGAGTGAGACGGTCTCCCCGGAGCTGCGCTCTCTGTCCCTTCTCCGCCAGAACCTCCTGGCCACCGGCGACCAGAGTGTGCGGGCACGGTTAAAGCGTTGGACCCGCGGTCACGCGCTGGGCTGGGCCTTCGACAATCCACACGATTCCCATGAGATCAGCGGCGCACGATTATTCGGCTACGACTATACGGACTTTCTGGACGATCCTGAAGTCCGCACCCCGATCATGGCCTATCTGCTTCATCTGACCGAACGGCTGATTACAGGCGAGCCCTTCATCTATGTCATGGAGGAATTCTGGAAGCCACTGCAAGACCCGCTATTCGCGGACTTCGCCTTCAACAAGCAAAAGACCATCCGCAAACAATCAGGCCTCGGCGTCTTCGTCACGCAATCCCCCTCTGACGTGTTGAGACATCCCATCGGCAAAACGATGGTGGAACAGAGCGTGACCCAGATCTTCTTACCCAACCCTCGCGCCGACCATGACGACTACGTGCAGGGGTTCAAAGTCACGGAGGCGGAATTTCACATCATCAAGAACCTCGGGGAAGCGAGCCGTCTGTTTCTCGTGAAGCAGGGCCACAGCTCGGCGATCGTGCAATTCGACCTGGGCGGCATGACGGATCTGTTGAATGTCCTCTCGGGTACAACGGACAACGTGGCGTTGCTGGACCAGATCCGAGCCGAAGTAGGCGATGATCCCACAGACTGGCTTCCCATCTTTCATGAACGCATCGCGGCGCGAAAACGTCTCCGGCAGGAGCACGGAAGAGGAGTCGCGTAGAGCAACCGATGGGCATGGCGACCTACATCGAGCAGTCGGTGAACAACGCCCTGGACCACTATGTCGTGGCCTCCAGCGATGCCGTCATCGGAGTGCTCGCGCCGGTCGCCGTGACCGCCATGACGCTCTATGTCATGTGGACCGGCTTTCAGGTCATGCGCGGCGACGTGCAGGAACCGGTCACGGCCCTCGTCTGGCGCTGGTTTCGCGTGGCGCTCATCACCGGGCTGACGTTGAACGGGCCACAGTATCGGAGTCTCGTGAAGGAAGGATTGGACGGCATTCAAGAGGCCTTCGCCTCTGCCTTCGGCGGGGTGCTCTCGATGGGAGGCGCCATCGACCAGATGGCCGACCCCTTCACGACGTTGATGGAAACGCTGTTCACCGAAGCGAGTTCTGGACTGGTCCCGCAATTCTCCCTCTTCATCGCGGGAGCGATCTGTGCCACGGCGTCGATCGTGATGGCCTTTGTCGCGATGGGACTCTTTCTCGTCGCAAAAGTGAGCCTCGCCCTGTTACTTGCGGTCGGACCCGCCTTCATCTTCTGCGCGATGTTTCCCGTGACGCAGCGCTATGCGGAGAATTGGCTATCCAGCGCGCTGGTCGCCGTCTTCACCAACATCCTCATCATGGCGGTCATCACCTTTCTCGCGAGCCTCCTGCGAAATGCCTGTCTGCACGTGCTAAGTGCCTATTCAACCACCTCGATCCTGGCAGATGTCGTCGGCCTGCTGTTCCTCTCCATCACCGCCGCCTATGTCTTGCTCCATGTCGCGTCCCTGGGAGCAAGTTTGGCCGGAGGCCTCTCGTTGGGGAACCCCGGTGGCGATGCCACCAGGAGTGGAATGTTGCTCCTGCACAGCGTCACGTCCGGTCTGAGTCGATTGGTCCCGTTGGCCGTGGCTTCCAGCGGCGGATCTCTGAGTGGGCCGCGAACCGGAACCGCCCGCGCTTTGCTGAGCGCGCTCTCTTCCGGGAAGCCTCAGCCAGGGAGCGACCTCTATCAACGGACCTCGTTAGAACGGTTACGCAACAGCGTCTCGCGAAAGGAGTAAGGCATGTCACACATAAAACGCGCGTTGATCGCGATGGCAATCGTCGTGATGATCCCCGTGAGTCCAATGTCGAAACTCCATGCCGGAGGGATTCCTGTCATCGACACGGCCAATCTCGTGCAATCCATCGTGCAGGCCCTGGCCTGGATCCAACAGTTCCAGCAGATGCAGCAACAGATCCTCCAAGCGGAGCAACAAATCAATGCGATCGTGGGCTCGCGTAACATGGGCAGTCTCATGAACAACCTCACCCTCGCCGGGGTCGTCCCTTCCGACGTCAATGCCGTGTACCACGCCATTCGGTCCGGCGGGGTCCAGGGCCTCACCGCAGCGGCCCAGATCATCCGCCACAACCGCATGATCTACAACTGCGAGGGCAAGACCGGCGACGCCCTGCGGATCTGTCAAAACATGCTGAACCAGACACCTCAAAGTCAGGCCTACTACGCGAACACTTATCAGATGTTGCTCGGACGGATGCAACAAATCCGGGCTCTGACGACCCGCATCAATCAGACCGAGGACGAAAAAGGGATTCTGGAACTCAATGGCCGGATCGCCGCCGAGCAAGCGCAGGTGAGCAACGACACGAACCGAATTCTGACGATGAAATCCATGATTGAGGCGGAGGAAAAAGCGGCGCAACAGGAACAGCAGGAACGTGTCCTCAAGATGTTGGCGCCAGGCACGGCGCGGACCTTCAATAACATGGCCCCCTGGACGCCGTAGTCCGGCTCATCAGACCGAGGACATGAACATGGAAACGATGCCGGAGAAACAGAAGGACCCCTCAGTGGTGAACGCGACAGACGAACCGCAATTCTACGATCAGGGCCGAGGCTGGGATACCGACTGGCGGCTGCGATTGGAAGCGTCGGAACGCAAGGCCTGGTGGGTCGCGGGGACCGCCTGCGTCTTAGCCGTGATCTTAGGAATAGGCCTCGCCTGTCTCGCTCCCTTCAAGACCACCGTGCCCTATGTCTTCGCGATCGATCGCGCCACCGGCAACGTGGAGCTGGTGAGCGCAGCGGATGATCGGACCGTGCTGGGGTACCAGGAATTGCTCGATAAACATTGGACGCAGAAATACGTGATCGCGCGAGAATCCTACTCGTATCGACTGCTCCAAGCCGACTACGACCAGGTCTTAGCGATGAGTACGGATGAGATCGGGCGCGACTACGCGAGTCTCTTTGACGGGGTCCATGCCCGCGATAAGCAGCTGGGCAGCGGCATCGAATGGAGGGTGAACGTGTTAAGCGTCACCGTCCACAACGATGCAATTGGACTGAAGGCGACAGTGCGGTTCGAGAAGCAGGTAAAACGGACCGACGCGCACAGTCTTGAGCCGCCGCAGTATTTCATCGCGACAGTCTCCTACGAGTACCGTCACACGATGAAAGGGCAGGAAAAGGATCTGATCCAGAACCCGCTCGGCTACAAAGTGACGGGTTATCGGGTGGATGCGGAAATTGGCACGATCACGCTACCGACATCAGTCCTGTCGATGGTCGAGAAGAAATAGGGAGGGGCTGGTTATGTACGTCATGAAACAAGACACAGGGTCGATCACAGCATGGATCATCATCGCCCTCCTCTGTGCAGGAGTCCCATCGGAAGCGGCAGAGATTCCGGCGCCAGGCGACGGAGATCAGCGAGTCCGGTACGTGACCTATCAGAAGGACGAAGTGACCAAAGTCACAGTCCGCCGTGGGGTCGTGACCCGCATCGTCTTGGGAGACGACGAACGCATCGTCATCGCAGGCAGTGGCTTTCTCGCGGACTGTGCGAAGCCGGAAGCGGAATGGTGTATCAGGGCCGATGTCGGGACCAATCAGGTCTGGGTGAAACCCAAGGACCAGGCGACGCACAACAATCTGGAGATCCGCACAGACAAACGAGACTACAGTCTGGAGTTCACCGTCGTGGGAGACCATCGCATCGGACGAAAGCAGCACGGCGGATCAGGGCAACACGAACAAACTGAACCGATGTACCGCGTAATCTTCCGGCACCCACTCGTCCTACCCAACCCTGCCACCATGACGGCGATGCAAGCCTCGGCTCACCGCGCCAAGCACGCTCGTGACAAGACCGACCTCCTCGCCGAGCGGCTGAATTCGTTTGTCCCCGAACCGCGCAACTGGTCCTATTCCATGGAAGTGCTACCGGGAGGCGACGATATCGCCCCGGCCCTCGTGTTCGATGACGGCCGCTTCACCTATTTTCAATTCCCGCCCAATCGCGAGATCCCCGCCATCTTCTATTTCTCGCCGCTGGGTGAAGAAACCCGTATCAATTTCCACATGGAGAAGGACCTCGCCGTCGTGCAACGGATGGGACGCCGGTTTGTGTTGCGCTTGGGCGATGCCGTGGTCGGCATTTGGAATGATTCCTACGACAAAACAGGAGTGCCCGCCGTCGAAGGAACCACCGTCTCCGGCATCACCAGGACGTTACGCTGAGAAACAAACATGGAACAACCACAAGAGTCACGAGAGAAAGCTGAGAAGAAACCTCCCATCATCGATGGAATTGTATCGGTCAACCAGCAGGCCAGCGGCAGGAACGAGACCGCGGCGCGCGTGGCATTTCTGGTCGTGATGGCCATCGTGCTCGTGGTGGGACTCGTCTTTGCAGCGAACACGTGGAGTGCGAAGCGGAAAGCGGAAGCGACACAAGAGGAACGGGCGGCGAAGGTGGAGAACAAACCGGCCCAAGTTGGACTGAAACGGGTCTTTGAGACCGATCCGCTTCCAGTTCAACAGACAACCGCACTCGTGCGGTCGACCAGCCAGTCGCCTGTCGCGTCCGCTGACCCTATGAGGCAGTCGTCCCTTGGCCGAGGAATCGCTGACGAAAATAGACCCATGGGACTGGTTCCTGACCAGACTCCAGGCAACCCATCGCTCAGGACACGCTCTTCAAGTCGGTTCGGTGGGGAGGTCCTTGTGACGAACTCCCCTGCTTCGGACAGTCCCCGGACTCAACCAGTGGGAACCGGACCAGACGCGGCCATCTCCTTGGTCCGCGAACTCCTTAATGGCACGAGACAGCCGGACACGGGGTCCGGGAACCTGCTAGGAGGACCCGCGATGCCGGTCAGCACGGCAGACACAGGAAGTTCGATGCCAGCATCGGTCGGGTACATGGGCGGAGCCAGCGGTCCGTCGATCGGCGTGACGAGCGTCGGGCTCGCGGCGCCGCCCGGTCCTCCGGCCAGCGGAGCCGGTCCCATCGGCGGGCTCCTGACACCGTCCGATACCCCAAAAGTCCAAGCCGGTCTCTTGGGGGATCGGAATCTCATCTTGCCGAAAGGCAGAACGATCGACTGCGCCTTGACCGTACGAGTGATCAATGAAGTCGCCGGCATGGCGACCTGTGTGCTGAACAGCGATGTGTACAGCGACAACGGTCGCGTCGTCCTCTTGGAACGTGGATCGGAAGCGGTCGGCGAATATGCAGCGACGATGGCGCAGGGCCAGCGCCGCCTCTTTCTCCTCTGGACCAGGGTCAAGACGCCGACCGGAGTGGTCATCAATCTGAATTCACCCGCCGCCGATGCACTCGGCACCTCCGGATTGGTGGGGGTCGTGGATAACCATTGGTGGGACCGACTGGGCGCGGCCTTTCTCCTCTCCCTCGTGCAAGACGGGATCGGCTTGGCCACCGCGACACAGGCCGGAGGCGGGGGCGCGCAGAGTCTGGGGATCTATCAACATTCCGCCACAACGGGGAACCGCATGGCGGAACTCATCCTCCAATCCACTATCAACATCAAACCTACGCTCTACAAGAACCAGGGCGACCGCGGGACGATCTTCGTTGCGCGAGATTTGGATTTCAGCACCGTCTATGAACTGCACCCCCACTGATCTACTCGCACACGACACGATGGTGCGCGAGTTGTTGCGGCCCTTGCTGCAATATCTCGCGCTGCCCGGCGCGACCGAGATCGTCGTCAATCGGCCACAGGAAGTCTTTATCGAGGTCGGCGCAGCCTGGCAGCATCACCGCTCACCGGACCTGACTTTGGATCGACTCACCGCGCTCGCCACGGCCATCGCGACGGCGACCGAGCAAGAAATCGGACCGCACCACCCGATTCTCTCGGCCATGTTGCCGGATGGGGAACGGGTACAAATCGTGCTGCCGCCGGCTGTGGAACTGGGAACGATCTCGATCTCAATCCGCCGTCCGAGCGCCTGGATCAAGACCCTCGACGAGTACGACGCGGAAGGAGCCTTCAGCCGCTATGTCTGGGCCAAGGCGGCGACGCTGGATCATCGCGCTTCCGAGCTCGATTCCACTGAGCGACAGCTCGTGCAGTATCTGACCGATCGTCAATTGGGTGCGTTCATCCGGACAGCCGTGCTGGCGAAGAAGAACATTGCCGTCGTGGGGGACACCGGCTCCGGCAAAACCACGCTCATGAAATCGATCTGTCAGGTGATCCCGAAACAGGAACGGCTCATCACGATCGAAGATGTGCGCGAATTGTTGCTCCCCCAGCACGGCAACCGGGTGCATCTCTTGTACGCCAAAGGAGGCCAGGGCACTGCGACAATCACACCGTCGGAGTTGATTGCCTCCACGCTCCGCATGAAGCCGGACCGAGTGCTCCTCGCCGAGTTGCGCGGCGGAGAAGCCTTCGACTTCCTGAAACTCCTGACCACCGGCCACAGTGGATCAATCACCTCCTACCACGCGGAGTCCTGTGCCCTCGCGGCCGAACGCTACGTCTTCATGTGCAAAGAACACGAACAGGCGGCGACCTACGATGTGCCGACCCTCAAGCGCCTGGTGGCCTTGACCATCGACGTGATCCTCCACGTGGTCGCGCAGAATCACTACGACGAGGACGGCCAGCCTATCAAGAAGGACCGTTACGTGGCGGAAGTCCATTATGACCCGATCGCGAAACTCGTGGCGCGATTCGGAGAAGCCACCCTCGTGAGGGCGTAGAGGGACCGATGTCACGTAAGAGCATGCGGATCGCGATGGCCCTGTTGCTCTATCTTCCGCTTGGGCTCTGCGGAGCGGATGCCCTCGCCGGCGCTGTCTTCACCCTCGCCAACAAACAGATGCCTGAAGACCTCTCCCTGACCAGCTGGCCCGACTCCTGGCGAGCCTATAGGGAGGATCCGATTCAGCGGAAGCGACTACAATTCTCCGCCGTGGTCGGGGGATTCGTCGGATTTGGTCTCCCGGCGCTGCTGCTCGTGTCCCTGACCAACCAGAAGAAACCGCTCCATGGCGAGGCGCGATTTGCATCTCATAGTGAAATTCAACAGGCCGGGCTCTATGGAGAGCGCGGAGTCATCGTTGGAAAAGTGGGGCGACGGTACTTGGTCTATGGGGGCCAGGAATTCGTGTTGCTGGCGGCGCCGACCCGATCAGGCAAAGGCGTAAGCATCGTGCTCCCGAACCTACTCCACTACGATGAGTCGGTGGTCGTCCTGGACATCAAAATGGAGAACTTCGCCTACACGTCGAAGTTCCGACAGGCGCACGGGCATCACGTCTTTCTGTTCAATCCCTTTGGCGCCGACGGCCAGACCCACCGCTGGAATCCATTAGATGCGGTCGATCGCGACCCGAATCGGCGTGTGGGCGAAATCCAAGCCATCGGGCAGGTGCTCTATCCGACGGAGCAGATCAAAGATGCGTTCTGGAACGAGTCCGCTCGCAACCTCTTTCTCGGCCTGGCTTTATATATAATGGAGACTCCTTCCATACCCTGTAGTTTCGGAGAAGTGCTCCGGCAGGCCTCCGGTAAGGGGCAGCCCATCAAGGACTATCTGCAAGACCTCATCAGCACCAGGGCCAAGAGTGACGCCCCGCTGAGCGACGACTGTACGGCGGCCCTGCACCGGTTCTGTGCCACCAGCGAGAATACGATGGCGAGCATTCTCGCGACCCTGACGGCTCCCCTCACCATCTTCAGCAATCCCATTGTCGATGCGGCGACGAGTGCGACGGACTTCGACCTGAAACGGGTGCGCGTGCAACGGATGTCGATCTATGTCGGCATTCCGGCCAATCGGCTGAGCGACGCGGCGTTGCTGGTCAATCTGTTCTTCTCGCAGCTGATTCATCACAACACCGTCGACTTGCCCGCGACGAATCCCCGGTTGAAGCACCAGTGCCTCGTGATCTTGGATGAGTTCCCCGCCCTCGGGCGGGTGAATATTCTCGCGAAGGCCGTCGGCTTCATGGCGGGCTACAATCTGCGCCTGCTCCCGATCATTCAGAGCCTCTCGCAGCTCGAATCGGTCTATGGGGAAAAGGACGCGCGGACATTCGTCACGAACCATGCCTGCCAGATCCTGTTTGCGCCTCGCGAGCAACGAGACGCCCAGTACTACTCTCAGATGCTCGGCACCTATACAGCCGAGGCGATCTCGACCGGTACGAGCCGCCCCCTCAGCTGGGGCCACGGCAAACAAGCGTCGTCCAGTTCCACCCAGTCGGAACAGGCGCGGCCGCTCCTGCTGCCACAGGAAGTGAAGGAACTCGGGGACCAGCGGGCGATCATCAACCTCATGCATACGAAGCCGATCCTCTGCGACAAGGCCCGGTTCTATGCCGATCCGGTCTTCACCGATCGGTTGAAGCGCATCAGTCCGTTCCTCGCGTCGGTGGGAAAGCGGATGCCCACCCAAGCTGAACTCGAAGAGGCGGCGTTCGTGCGCCGGGAGCTATCCGTGGAGATTCCCCGCCTCGACCTGGAACTCCATCGCGCCAAAGTCGAACGGCGTGTGCGTCCAGTACAGCCGAATGAACCGATCGACCTCTCGAAGTTGGCAATGGACCTCACCACCCTGCCGCCGGTTGTGCCACGCGACACGCCGACGCCTGAAGAAGTGAACAATCTGGTTGATGCCTTTGTGGCACAGCTGCAATGGACCGACAAGATCGATGACGACATCTCAGAGAAGAGGAGTCCTGTGAGCGAAGAAGGGAGAGCCCAAAGAACGGAGAAGCACGTTGCTCGATCCCTGATGGATCGAGACAGAGAAGAGAGGGACGTATGACAACATTCGTGAAACGACAGGCAGGGCTTCAAGCACTCGTAATCCTCATCGCCTGCGCCGCGACCCTGGCCTGTGTGCAGAAACCAGTGGTGCCATCCGGTGCGGCTCGTGTGCCCATCAACAGCGATGACATGATCCAGCAGTACCGCGAACGGGTAAAGAGCGACCAGCGTGAGAAGCAGGAGCGGAGTTTCCTCACCAGACAAATGGAATCGCTGACACAACAGGTCCAGGAGTTGAGTGCCGCACTGACGCTCATGCAACTCAACCAGCAAGAACTGGCGAAAGGTAAATCTCGGTCCGGCCTCACGATCACAAAGACAGCGCTCACGATCCCCCCTGTTTCACCAGAATCGAACGGTCCACAGACGAGCACTCCTATCCCACGTGATGGTGATACGTCTCAGGCTGTATTCGATCAGAGCTTGTCGCATACCGGGACAACGCAGAGTGAGGAGGAGCGATCAGCAACGGTGGCGCCTGCCTGCAGCATCGGACCATCAGCAGTGCCATCCACCTCCCCTCCACATCAGATACACGAAGGGCAGAACGGCTCGTGGAGACCCCGAGTCATTGATTTGAGTGAACGGGAACAGGTGGAAGTGCATCGTCACAGTATCATCTTCCGTGTATCCGAACGGACAGGTCGGTCTGAGTTTCGTCCCAGCAAGCCGCTGCAATCCCACCTGAAACAGATCATGAGCCGTGGTCCTTGCCTGCACGTGCGTGGATACACGGACGGAGACAAGGATCTCTGGATCGAACATGAGACAGCCAAACAACGGGCACACAAGGCCCGCGCCTATCTCATCGCGCAGGGCTATGACCCAAACCACATCGAGATCACCATCGTGCCGATCGGGCAACATGTGGCCGACAATGCGACCAAGAAAGGTCGGGCAAAGAACCGACGGGTCGAGATTGAAGTGAAGGAGCACAATCCGGCCTCCGTCTGGCCGCAGTGGTACGGATAGGAGAGAGGAAGGGACACCATGAATGAGATAGGTCTGGACGAAGCGCGAGAGACGAAGCAGAACGACGAGCCTAGGCCTTCGAAAGGCACTCAGGGCGAGAATGCAGAACAACCACGACTCAATCAGCGTCGTGATGCTGCCGATTCCTTGCGGAAGCGATTCATCGAAGCCGGTGAGCAATTCTATTACCGCACTGCGCCAGGTGAACCGACGAAAATTGCGTTTACCGATCACGGGAGGAGGCTGGTCACGGAACATGACGACCCGAGCGTCATTCAGGGAATGGTCCTCCGGGCAAAAGCCAAGGGCTGGACCACCGTGCGGGTGAACGGCACCACTGAGTTCAAAACGGAAGCCTGGGTGCAAGCCACGATCGCCGGACTCGATGTGGAGGGCTATACCCCGCGTGGGATCGACTTAGCGCGAGCGGAAGACCGCAAGGATCAGCGCCCAGTTCGTGGCAAGACGGCACAACAGCCTGTCCAGCGAGAGGATTCACATAATCGGGCGACGGAGGATCAGGCCGGAAAGCTAGACAAGGCTTTGAACTCTGGCCAGCAGGTCGCGGTGGCCACGCTCGAAGCAATTCTGAAGGCACGGGGGGATTCCCCCACCATGATCGCCGCGGCTGTCGAAGAAGCGAAGGCGCGCCTGCAGGGCGAACGAGTCGTGGTGGGTACCGTTGTTGACCACGGCATTAGCCATTACAACCACGATGTCCAGAATGCCAAGAGTTATTTTGTGAAGGTGGTGACAGACCATGGTGAACGAGAGATCTGGGGCATCGACCTGGGCCGCGCGTTTGAACAAGGGAAAGTGCAACGGGGTGATGCGGTGGCCCTCGTGCAACAAGGGCGTGAACCGGTGACGGTTCCGCTACGAGATGAGCCCGGCGTGTCGATGGGCACGGCTTCACAACCGGGGAATCGTAATCGCTGGGAGGTCATCAAGCTGGATTCCCTTGGGGTCCGTGAACAGCATCACCTGAAAGAGGCGGCGCGTACCAGCACCCAGGAACCGGTCGTGCCTCAGTTTGATCACACAGCCGCGCGGACGGATCGCATGCCAAATGTCCCACGGAGCCCTACCTTGGAGCGGACCAGAGGCGGTCGATGACTTCTATGATCGAGAACATCTCACTGGATAGCACTGAGGTGAGCCCATGAATTGGTGGAAAAGACACAACTGGATCGCGGTTTTTGTGGGAGTGAGCCTCCTCGCCATAGCCCATGATGCATCGGCGCAAACGCCGACCAAACCGTCCTTCTTGGAAGGCGACACCAGGCTGGCCTGTGAATGTCTGCTATGCTTAGCAGCGGGCCCACAGGCGCCAAAAGAATGCCAAGCCGCGCTGACAAAGTACTACATGATTCAGGCAGGGAGCCCCTTCAAAACCATGGTCATGCGAAGAAACTTCCTCCAGCTCTGCCCCAAGCAATAGCCCGTCGCACTGGACTTATAAACGTCACGATCACAGGGCACGACTCCGGTCACGATGCCGCGGAGTAGCCCTGGTTAAGGCCAATCATCTCTCGCCTATGGCCACTATTGTACGCCAACACATACTGATGAAGTATGTCCTAGGCTTTAATATTTCATTATTTATACCTCATTAGCACTACACACTCTTATTCTCCCCTCTTGCGAATAACTTCTCCTACCTCAAGGGAATAGCCTCAAAACCTGACCTTCCTCATAACAACCACGGCGCCACGCGCCTCTTGCGTTTCCTGTCTGGGTAACCACAGGGCAAAGAGGGGCGCTCCGGTGGCGCGAGGATTCCCGAGTCACCACGTATCGGAGGAAAGGAAGGACGCACCACTATGCGGAAAGATCGATTGGCGACGCTCACGATGGATATTGTGGTCAACCATCCGACCAAGCGCACCGCCCTCGACGCGGCCTATGGTCAGCTCAGTCCCTGGGCCCAGACCGAGTGGGATTGCGCAAGTGATGGCGTATCAATCACCGAACGAGCAGCGCGCCTTGGTCACTCGATCCGGGAACAGCGTCGCTGCGACGAGAGTCTGATCGAACACATCTTTGCTGCTCTTAATGGACGAACCTTCGTGGTCCTTGATGCCACCTATTGCTTCATGACACAACGGATGTTGGACCGAAGGACGGGGCGGCGCATCCCTCCTGACGCGGTGCGGCGCTTTGCGTCACAACCCATCGCGAGTCTTCTCCTCAACACCCGCGCGCAGCAGGATCTGAAACGGCGGGGTGTTAACACGATCGGCGATCTCTTACCCCATGCTTATGAATGGTTATCGCCGAAGCGTTTGGCACCGGGTAAACCGGTGATGAACGTCCGGCTTTCGGTCCGACGTTGTTTACGGATTCTCGGCGTGGAGATTGTCTTCCCCGAGATCAGACAGCGAGCGATCTATTGCCCCTGCTGTGCGCACACCGAGAGGGATGTCATGAAGATCGTCGCGTTGGCGGGGGTGTAAGCGAAAACCAGGAAAGGGAAAAGGAAAGGAGCCATGATCAAACAATCATGGCTCCTGAAGAAGGAAAATAGATCAGAAGAATACGATTCCCGGAGTAGCAGCTTACGAAAAGAATCTGTGGTCTTTGAGATCGGTAAACCGGGTCTGGGCAAATGCCTTCAACTCCTGTTTGAGTTTGGGCACCAGATGCATGTGCTTTCCAGCCTCCTCATACTGGTACACCTCCTGACAGATTCCCAGATAGTCATTCCTGAAGGAGATTGCTCGGCGGCCGCGCCATCTGGCTGGTTACGAAATAGGAAGCTCCATAGCAGGATCCCGCATGAGATCGCCGTTCTGATGCCCATTGTGACACACTAATACGATCCAGGGCCTTATGCCTCTGCTCTATGATAGAGCCATACGGATTATTACTACCAGGTCTTTAAAGCCTTATCCCAAAGTTGGGATCGCGCGCATTCAATGCAAGTGCTATTGTCACGCTCCCGACATCGTGCTGTAGCGGTTCTTGGGGTGAGCGGAATGTCGTGCCTGACATGCTACGGCAATCCGTTTAGGATTGATAGCAAAGGGAGAATGGCGCTCGACATGATGGAGAAAGATGGAAGTGTTAGTAACTATCTGTTTGACATCGACGACAATCTATTGTTTCTCCCAACTCGCCTCTATCTGTGGAATGCCGAGACTCAGATTGAACAATCGATTACTTCTGGTGAATTTGCCACTATTCAGCGCGCGCTAGGGCTTCCAGGTAAATGGCAAGCCTGGTCCATCCGAGATGCTACATTTCGGGATTTTCGTGATTGTGACGGCGTTGCCATTGACGAGCAACCCTTTATTCGAGATCTCCGTGTCATGGTTGAAGGTGCACACTCGTGGCAGGGCCCATCCTGGCCCCTACTGGTACACGCTGCTAGTGAAACACGCCCGATTGCCCTGGTCACAGCCAGAGGTCATGCACCAGAGACAATTGAGTATGGTATGCGGTTGCTCGTTGAAAAAGGTCTACTTCCTAAATTGCCACCTATATTGGGTATCTATACGGTTACGCACCCCACTGTACGTGAAACGCTTGGAGTCAAGGACCCTGCTATGACCGTACCATCAGTCAAGAAGCTAGCCATCCGTGACGCGGTCAACCGTAGTCTTCAAAAGTATGGGAAGCAACCTCCCCATCGGTTCGGCATGTCCGATGACGACCCAAGCAATATTGCGCTAGCGATTTCGGCGATGCGCGCATGCAAGATTGATCATCCCGATAAACGCTTTTTCGTGATTAATTCCAACCACCAGGATTTTTCTAAACTCGAAATTTTTCCAATGGATTACCCCGTCACAAAGATAGAATCGGGTGAGCCATTACTACGAGACAATCCACAAATTGGGCAATCCAGCAATATTCCCAATCTGAAGTCCACATCTGAAAGACTGATTTCGGGAGGACATGCCTCGATTCAAGTAAGAGACATAACTCGATCGATTGCCTTCTACACTTCGACTTTTGGCTTATCCCTGAAGTCCAGGAGCGCAGATGATTGGGCGGAGATAGACGCTGAAGAAGGATTTGTTATCAGATTGCAGCGAGCAAGGCTTCCCGCTCTGACATCGGCCGGGGTACTGAGTACTCCTTGCTTGGAGCTGACCGTCACGAAACCTATTGGAGAGGTATCGGACATTCTGTCTTCGCGTGGGCTAGAATTTCTTTCGACAACGACAGGAGCCGAATCGAGTTGCAAAACGCTGTTCAAAGACCCGGATGGCAATTTGATATCCCTCACGTTTCCACTGACAGTAGATGCACCTTAGGCGCGAGGATTGAAGTAAATCTTGAAGGGTGAGCAAAATCACAATGATTCACAATGATGTTGAATACTGGCGTTACTTACAATCGCTTTCCCCTGGGCATCCTGATTTGCCGTCACCTCGTATCTGCCGCTTACTTGAACGAGTTTTTGAGAGGTGGAAACATAAGCCTCTTTGGCTCCGTGAGGAGCAGGTAGGGCATCTATTTCGTGGTAGACGCGATATCTCCAAGGCACAACGGGTAGCACTGGAGCGCCTACCCGTTTCTATTCAAAAGGCGCGAGCTGTGCGAAGGATGCTGGAGATCGTTACAGATCCGGTTGTCGCTGCCACCAATGGAACATGTCAGATCGAGCCAGACGAGTTGATCGCAGGCACGCTGCCGCCTTTTTCAGTTGGGCAAGGAAAAGAATTCATCGGTTATCTCACGAAGGATGAAGAGTTAAGAGGAATGTTGGGCTACCTCAGCGAGCGTTCTCCCATGGGTCATATAGTTCCTGACCATAGCCGTGTAGTGCAGCGAGGTATTCGCGCGATTATTGATGACTGTCGAAGACGGCATAGCAAAGCAAGAGCAGATACCCGAAACTTCTATACCTCAGTTATCGAATCCATGGAAGCAGTCATCTATTACTCCAACCGGTGTGCAGATCGAGTGGAAGATGCCATAAGAACGTTACCTGACGATGATGCTCGAAGAACCAACTTGACACAAGTTGCGCTTCGCCTCCGCAGAGTACCCGAACACAAGGCTGAGACTTTTGTAGAGTCTTTGCAGTCCATCTATATCGTTCACTGTGCACTCCACTGGACAGTCGAAATCGTTCCACTGGGACGTTTGGATCAAATTCTTTACCCTTATTATCAACGAGATCTGAAGGCAGGGCGATTGACCAGAGAGTCAGCACAAGAACTTGTTGATGCCTTTTGGATAAAGCTCGATGAACGGGCACTACTGAATTATCGGCATGCAGAAAATAGATTTACCCCAACAGACGGAGTGCTCACCGGATTTGTTGGAGCATCGAACTATGATCAGGGTGGCCTACTAAACCAGTGGATGCAGCAAATCACCATCGGAGGCGTGCTACCAAACGACGAACTCAAACCGTCTGATGCGTGCAATGTGGTCACTGAACTCTGCCTTGAGTCGGCCCGTCGACTTCCACTGAATAGTCCTACGCTAGACTTACGAGTTCATGCCAAAACACCTCGAGCCATCCTGAAGATGGCTGCAAAAGCGATACTGAGCGGGGGAGCAAGTCCTGTCTTACTTAATGATGATCGTATTGTTCCCGCCCTTAGCAAACATTCTGGGTTTCCTGTTCCACTTAGGACTGCCCGGAACTATGCATGTGATGGTTGTTATGAAACGATGTTTGCTGGTGAAACAGAGTTTAGTTTTGGTTTCGTGCCGGCGCTCGCTTGTCTTGAATATACATTGAATCAAGGTGCCAACCTGAGTGGATCGGGGACGCTCAACCTTCGCGGCGAGAAGTGGTCATGGAGGACGACTCCAGCCTCAAGCATTACTTCGTGGAATGATCTATGGCAAATACTTAGAGAGCATATCCTGCTGGGCTGCCATCGCTATATCCATAGCGTACTTTCGTCATACGGCAATAAGGAAGGTATCGCACCATCACCACTCCTTTCCGGCCTAATTGCGGGGTGTATAGAAAGAGGACGAGATTTGGTGGCCGGTGGAGCCAACTATAGGATTTTTTCGCCTTTGATGACAGGGATTAGCACTGCTACTGATTCGCTCTATGCAATACAACGGCTAGTATTTGAGGAGCAATCGGTTGCTTTAAATGAGTTAGTTACATGCCTATCCACTGATTGGGGAAAATCGCTCATTGGTGAGGAGGACAAGAGACATCCAGCTTTTGGGCAGCATGTAAGTCCGCACCGCATTGCGCACATACGTCAGCAATGTTCAGCACTCTCTAAATTTGGGTTTGGCTCACAAGATGTGGACAAAATAGCCTGGGCATTGCTGGAGACATTTTGTGATTGTGTCTGGGAGGCTTGGGGCCACCCCCTGCATCAAGAGCGACTGCAGCAATTGCGCAGAAGATATGGCAAGAGTTTCAACATTCTTTTAACTCCAGGTGTTGGCACGTTCGAGCAATATGTCCTCGCTGGTTTGTTCGCCGGAGCATCAGCGGATGGTCGTCACGCCCGAGAAGCACTAGCTTCAGATCTCTCGCCAGCGCCTGTTCACACTGATAGAGAGGCTGAATTTGACTCCAACCCGATTCATGCTCGGGTAGGATCGTTAAAGAGCAGTTTTCTCAGCTATGCTCATTCAGTAATGAACAGACTCGGCGACGGTGCTCCCGTCGACTACAATATTTCAGAAAACTTTCCCGTTAGTGCTCTTACAGAAGCTATTGAGCGTTTCGCAAAAGGACGTGGAGGCTCTATAGCAACTTTTACCGTTGGTGATCCCAAGACATTCGCAGCTGCACAGAAGAATCCAGAAGACTTCAATCTTCTCCGGGTTCGGATGGGAGGCTGGACAGAATTCTTTGTGGCTCTCTTCCCAGCACACCAATCCCAGCATCGCCGACGCCCATTATTCACAACCTAGAGGACAGGGATGATCGACAAGGCTTTACCCGTAATTCTTCGAAAACCTTCTCCATTATTGACCGGGCCTTTCCAATCGGGAATTACGGATCCACAATGGCCAGTTTCGCCACCAGAGGCAGAGGGTATCGATCAACAGAGATATGCAGTAGAACGTGCAGGACGCATCAACCCACAAGCCTTTCTTACCGTTGTCGCCACAGATGTATCCGCAAATAGTCGGGAAGCTCTTGTGGAGGTATTTAGACGGCTGAATAGGTTTGCACAGCACGAGATGAGAAAGCCACCTTCGGTTTCAAACCTGCCTGTTCTCCAACAGGTGCCTACCACCTATAGGGTAACGGTCACAATAGCGCTAGGATCCAAACTGTTCGAAACGGCAGAAGGTCACGATAGATACGGCTTGAACGGGCTTCGTCCCCGCTGGTTAAAACCCATGCCCCGAGTTATTGGAGATAGCTACGATCCAATAAATGAGATGGCTGACTTGTTAGTCTTGGTCGCTAGTGATCATCCATATGTAAATACGGCTATAGCTCGTTCAATTGCGCACGGTTTTGTCGACAAGCGTCTACAGGTACGTCGCATTGAACAAGGATTTTCGCGCCCGGATAAAAAAGAGTTTCTTAAATTTGACGATGGGATTGACAACATATCTAATGCGAATGGTGGCGAACTCGACAGATTGGTTTATGTCCGCACAGAAGATGGGGAACCGGATTGGTGTGTGAACGGCTCTTACCTTGTCTGGCGTAAGATTCGCGAAAACCTCCCAATCTGGGAAACAATGAGCGAGAAGGAGCAGGAAACAGCGATTGGTCGTAGCAAAAGCAGTGGGAAACCATTGTCACGCAAGAGTACTGGACCAGGGGGCATGACCCCGCTCTACCCGGATCCGAAAGATGCAAGGGACGGCTCACTCGCATCACACATACGCAAGGTTCAACCCCGGCGTTCCGGCCTTGATCTTCTTGGCATATCCGATCTTGATCGAAGATTCTTGCGTCGTGGCTACCCCTTTTTCCACGGACTGGATGAAACAGGCAAGATTCAATGCGGCCTCCTCTTTCTCGCTTTCATGAGGGATCTGCGGAAACAGTTTGAGTGGCCTGTGCAGATGTGGCAAACAAACCCAGACTTTCCGGTTCCCAATACGGGCCCTGACACCCTATATGGTAAGGGCATTCTCTCAAATGTCACTGGGGGTTACTACTTCTGCCCTCCTGCCTCACCTCAGGGTGAGGATTTTGTTGGTTCCGGATTATTTGTGGGATAACCACCTGGACCCTACAAAGAAAAGGGGGGCGATACCCATACGCTTTGATAAATTGTCCACATTTAGTAGGTGCCTAACGCTTTCTCACACCAGAGAAGGCTGATTAATTCCCGAGTGCGATTAGTCAGCATGAAAACACAGAGGATGGGAAAGGCTTCGGGTTGGAAATATCGATTAATCAGACCTTCCCTAGCACACCCATTACTCGCGTGCATAACCTAGTCAGCTTACGCTCACTGTATTCTGAGAACGAAATGTGAAGGAGGGAGCATGCGGATCTACGCTAAGTCGAACAATGGAGAATTTGAGGCGCGTATCATCAGCGGGACACGCACAATCCTAATGGCGATCAATTGTCATGAGGCCAGGCGAAGAGGTCTAAGAGGGTTCGCATTTTTTCGAAAGGGTCCCGACGATGAAGCGGGCAAATACCTTCGGTCTCAGAAGGTATTTGAATCCATTGTCCCCAATCCTAAGGAGTTAGTAAACGGTAAGCCTCCAGTCTTTAGGACCGACAAACATCCGGTACAGAGCTTTCTCTGGAGCGATTATGCAGCAACTCCCTCAACCAACTATACAATGCGAATCATGCCGATGTATGGCCCCATCGACTCGATGGGAGCTCCACCGAATGATATGATCGAATTCGCTGTCAAAACCGAAGCCGAAGATGACTCGAATGGCCACGGTATTTGGTTCAATCGTGGAGCGATCGCCAGTCAGCATTTCGCTAAAGAATTCGGAGATATAAAACCGAGCCCTCAGCAACTGGATGATCTTACACAACCGGTCACGCGATGGCTCTCAAGATCGCTAGCGGAAGCCTGCCTCCAATTCATTAACGAGACTCCGCCTGGCGAGGCGTTACGTGCTTGTTTATACGAGTTCACTTACAAGCCTATTCTCAACGCATTCAAAGCTGCTGTTGACCGCGGTGTTGATGTGCAGATTAGCTACCATAAGACTTCTGCAAACGACAAAGCAATCCAAACCGCACAATTGCCGAGAAAGGCACACAAAAAACAGGTGTTGTTCCCTCGAACGGTACCAAAGATCCCGCACAACAAGTTTATTGTGCGACTGTCTGGCAACAAGCCCATATCGGTCTGGACTGGCTCAACTAATATCACACCCTCTGGGTTTCTGGGGCAGACTAATGTAGGGCACAAAATCAGCGACGCATCCACGGCAACAACGTACTTCGATTACTGGAAGGAGATTTCAAAAGATCCTGATACTTCGACTTCAAAGTCTGTCGTCACTAGGATTACACCACACCCTGAAGAAGTACCTGCTAATAATTCGATCACTGTTGTGTTTTCACCTCGCCAGCGGGCAGCGATGCTCGATTGGTATGCCAATAGAATTCTCGATGCTGAGCAGTCAGTCATGTTTACGGCGGCTTTCGGTGTAAATGAAAAGCTCATATTGCCATTAGCGAAAGACCGGGAGTTCCTACGGTTCGTTCTGATGGAGAAGCGACCAAATAAGGACATGGCAACCCGCCTCCGGGCTGATAAGGATGTCATCATTTCCTATGGAGCAGATCTCGGTCAAACGACGGTATACACAAACAAGAAGTTCAAAAAGCAGAAAATCAAGAACTTTAGCCTCGACAAGTGGTTCTGGGAAGAAGAGCACTACCGCAAATCTGGAAACATCTTTTATGTTCATACAAAGTTCTTGCTCATTGATCCACTTTCAGACGACCCCCTAGTCTGCACCGGCTCAGCAAATTTTTCGAACAATTCACTGACGGCCAATGATGAGAATATGCTTATCATTCGAGGAGACAAGAGGGTAGCAGACATTTATCTTACTGAGTTTGATCGAATCTTCCGGCATTTTTACTTCCGCGATGTGGCCAATGAGATTGAGGTACGAGGCCATAAAGCAACTGGCGCATTTTTAGATGAGACAGACGAGTGGACTAATTCATATTTTAAGCCTGACGCATTCAAGACTAGACGGCGCGAAATGTTTTTTGCTAAGCCGGAACCAACCTGGGTGACAAACGCCGAGAAAAGGCCTAAAGACGAAACCAAGCGAGATGGCGATAAACCGATTACACGAAGGAAAACAAATTAAATGTTTCAAGACATCGAAACAAATTCTGGACAATGCTTTCCTGATCACTGTCCCTTTGGATGGCACTATGTCAGCCGTTGTGCAATGCCTAGATACTTGCGGATTCAGAAAATGTACTAGGACTCTCGTCGAGGACCGCTGAAACCGCCATCTTACTCTAGTTTTCAGGGGTCGTCGTTTTATGGGAGACGTCACTTCCTTGTCAGCGTCTCCTTGACCGGGGAGATTACACCATATCTCTTCTACTGATAGGGCGCTATGGTTTGCCCTTTTTCTTTTTTTGAATTTCTGGTGCTTTTTGCACGATATAAATTGTTGATGCAGTAACTCCTTTGCGTTTTACATTCAGCCCCAAGGCCTGTGCCACATTCAGGTAATTTGTATCATCAACTTTGATAGCTCTAAGCACTTTAACGGTGCCTAGTTTTTTCCTAATTGCTGGTGAATCAAATAGCATTATCAGTACTCCTCTAGTTTATTGTCGATGTAAGTTTTCTAATCATCGCATAAAGAGCGTCATTATCAACGCCTGTGGCAAGGTTCAATGATGATATGCCAGTTAAGGTGGTTGTTCTGTTCTTTAGAAGCGTAGTGTCCGTACAACGGCCGCAGAACATGTTTACTGGAAGGTTGATTGTTTGAAAGAGAGTTATTAATCCTAAGGCTGCAAGACAGTCTGATGCAGATGATACATGGAACTGAGGTGCTCCACATTCCCGAAGTGCAGTTAGAAAAAGAGGGACATTAGCACCAATGGGATCACCTCCACACTCCACTACGAGCGAGCTGCAGTTCAAATTAGCGATGTGATAAAGGCAACCTAAGAACCTGCCTTTCATGCAGCCCCGTTCTTCGTTAGAATAGGTCGTTGCTAATCCGAAATCAATAGGATCAATCACATGAGATGCACCAGCATCTGCATAGATTTGACGCTCAATTGTCGACGCTGTACCAGTGGCTTTTAGAGCAATTACGTCGTGCCCTTCACGAATAAGACATCGCACTATGTTGATTCCTGCAGTTGTCTTCCCGGCTTCAGCAGACGACCCTGTTATTAGGATGGTGAGAGGAAGTTGTGTTGGCCTATCGTATTGCAAAGGTGTAATTGCATAATTCGAGATATTCATATTCGCGGCAGTGTCGCTGATCGCAACCCCTAGAACAGTTACGTGAGTTGCGAATTCTTGAGTGTCGCTGGCGCATTCAGTTAAATCTCCTATTATTCCCTGAATGCTAAGTATGGTTAACTGGCGGCCAGGCCGGTAAACATCATCTTCTGGAACTTTGCCAACATTCCATCGTGTTGATTCTCTATTGGCGACCGTAGTTACTAGAATGTCTCCTGGAAAAAGCGATTGCAGACGTCCTGATGAATCTTCAATAGCTGAATGAGGGAAAGCAGCCACTTCAACCCGACAAACAACAACATCTCCAGCATGTAGCATCCGTTGTTCAAATCTACGGACTTTATTGCGGGGAACGGTGCGCAAGCATGAGGCCCATTTTGCCGTTTTTGCCCAATTGTTCTGGATCATTTTAGGGACAGCGTTCTTTGTGGTAGACATGGGAATATCCTACAGGGCAATTGCAATTGTTCCTTCATCGGTCATCTTTATCGGAATAGTCCTAACGTAGAACCAGGTGGTAGTGTTTACTGCAATATGAATTAAGATGCATAGAAGTAGGCTTGCAGATAAAGCCAAAGACAGTTCCATGCATATCGCAAAAAGTAGGGAGAACAACCTCACCCATGCGCCCTTGTGGGCAAGAGAAAAAGCGATCACGGATAGTAAAGAAGATGCATAAGAGCTGATAAGTCCTCTGTAGAGGATTTCTTCCAGGATTGCGACGAATATTGTGCCAATTAATTGGTGGCTACAGAAACGAAGATTGACAAAATAGTTAATCACCGTTTCAGAGTACCGAGTCCCGTGAAGTCGACGAATACCCTCAAGGCACTGCCATGTACAAAGCATCGCAATAGCCACAAGTAGCCATTTATTCAAATCCCATATTGAGTGATAGCCAAGAGGCGCGCCTCTAGGCTGAGCCCACAAGTATATGGGCGCACTGAGTATAAGAGTGCTCTGTAATAATTCCCTCTCCCACTCCCAATTGAGACTATTCTTCATTAGGTATTTTAAATACTCCCTTTTCGTCCCTCAACAGAGTTTGAAGGTTTTTCCAAACTGTCTTCTCAACATCCTCTTGGCTTGCACTCCAAATTTCTGCTAGTTGGCTAACGGCATCACTGACTTCCCATGGCCATAATGATCGTCCGTGGGCTGTTGCGAATGGACCGTCTGATTCCGTAAGCACCCGTTCGCGAGGCATTTTTGCTGTCAAATCTCTTCCTTTCCTGGTGCGCAACATCGCCGGACCGACACTGAACCAGCATCCCAGGCCAACCGCACGATCTAGGTCACGAAGGCTACCGGAAAACCAATGTAGCACAGGCGTCCCCGCATCCGGGCACCCTTCTAGCCGATCAATCACAGCCTTGCTCGCGTGTCGGCTATGGATCGACATGACTCGCCCTCCCGCCTCCCTACACACGTTCAGCACGTGATCGAATACCATTGTCTGATCATTCCAATATCGTCGGTACTCCGGACCACCATCCAATCCTATTTCGCCGACGTAGGGTGTGCCAGGTAGAAGCTCATCAAATAGCACCAGCTCACTTTTTCGTTCGTGAGCGATCTGTGGATGTAGACCAAGCCCCGTCTGAATCCATTGACTCTTTTCCGCCAATGCGGACGTTCCCTTCCAAGCTGAAGGCGTCGTCGTGATCGAAAGGACGTACAGGCCGCGTGTGATGCACTCGTCCCGCACCGCCAACGGGTTTGGATAGAGATCGAGATGACAGTGAAAGTCGATCATTTAACACCGTAGTGCTTGAACAAAGATTCTAGCTCGCCGAGCCCGCGGCCTACCATCGCTTGGAGTGGACTAATATCGCCCAAAAGCGTGGTACTGAGAGCCGTTCCAATCCAACTCTCCAAGCCATCCGCTTTTACTTGGGCGAGCGCCATTCCCACGGAACGGACGTCATCAAAACCCGCGTGCTCTGCATCATCGCACCCAAGATCCACGTACACGTATTCCGTCGTATCTCTCAATTTGGCAGTGTGGAACGCCGCCCGGCGGACGAGGCATGGTACGCACCGTCCACAATGCTTGTAACCGAATTGCTTAAATCGCCCGCAGCTCGTCGTGTAGGATGCATGTGCGTTCAGCAGGGCTTTATTAGTGCAGTCGCGCAGCATCTCACCCTTTGTCTTAAGTTGATACGGGTTCTCCATGTGCACCCTTAGACCAGCAACGTCCAGCAGCTGCTGAAGCAGACCAAATAATACCGGATGCGTCGTGCGGGTGCTGAGGCTTCCCAGGCGCGATCCGGTGAGAGGCGGGTTGATCGAGATGAACCCGTTCTCACAGACGTACAGCGTCACGTTGTCACCAGCGTGATAGCATTTCAGTGTTGTTGCCGCAAGGACCCCGTATGCGAAGAAAATCAGCGATCGCGCCCGCTGCGATGGCGGATTCTCAGGATTTGGAACTTCGGCATTGTGATTTATCTGCAGATGCCTCAAACCACCTCCGATGGTATTCGCAAATGATCGTTGGTTCTCCGCGTCGCCTCGCACAGTTTGACTGACGGCAAATGGCTTTCGGCCGTCACTGACTAAATCCACATTCCCAATGAAGCTATCCAGCCCCCCTGAAAGCAGAGCTACGCAATCTTCAGGCGGCAGAACTGGTTGCGTGGGCGGGGCGGGCGAAATTCCTCCCCCCATAAAGCTAATTTTCCATCTATCGATGGTAAGAAACTCAAGCAGTTTTCCCACCAATTCCCGCTGCGCATTCCAAAAAGCAGGATCGGCCACCGAGATCTCCAACTCGAACTCGCGCGTCCAACCATCCGCGCTCATATTCCGATGACCGGCCAGGTCAGCGGCTATCACGGATAGCGCAAGCGACAGAAAGTCCCACGCCCTCGTTGCACCGTGCAACTTTTCGCGAGAAATCTTATCCGCGACGGCGGCACCCACACTCCCACGCGTTGGCCTATCCGCTGGCCCATAGAGGACAACTTCCAATACTTTCGAAGTCCCTTTGAAAGAGTAATCCTTTGGGGCACAAACGAGCTTCATAATGCATACCCCTCGAATACCTGGAAGGTTTCCTCCAGAGCGGCGCGAACGACTTTGTTAACACGTCCCGTCGTCACGCGATGTCCGGCACTTTGCAGCTTTCTAAAAGCCGCCGCAACCGTTTGCTTGACATACTCCTTTACTTCTTTGAGACGCGAAAGAGCGACCGTAGCTGTTGGCGCTTTGTCCTGGATTGCTTTGCCAATATCAAGCACCGCGCGCTGATACACATCCAATGCAACGAACCGCTCGATTGCCATACCGCGTTGGTCCTCGGTCAAATTGAGAAGATCGGCGTCGGGAAACATCGTTAGAAGTTCGGATAAGGCGTCCTTGATCGCCACCCGACTTGCCTCTGCATCCTGAGTGCCATCCCCCGGGCGAACCGCCTCGATGATTGCGTCCATGACTTCCCGCGCTGATCGACCAGCGAGAAGGGCCGGGTCGAGGCGACTTCCAGGTGTAGCGGCCTGCCCTCTGGCGACGCTCGACAAGGCTCCATGAAGGGTACCCGCCGTTGCTGCCGTGCCGCCGAACCGCCTTACGGCGGTTGCCTGGCCACCATATCCTCTCCGGACGTAGTCTCCGATGCCGCGTTGCATATCCTGACGATCGCCACCTCGTCCGAACTTGCCCAGACTAAGCCGTGCCCCGCCAAAGCGCGCTGCTGGTGCAATTGGAGACGGAGGTATTTGCGCGGCTGATTGATTAGGGGTGATGGGCAACTGCCCATCTTGGTCACCGCTATCCGTTGGCCCGGTCCCGTCTCCATCTTGCGATGGGGGACTGAGAGGAATGGGAGGAACCCATGGCGGCACCATAGGGACTCCGCCGCCTGGCCCTTTGCTAGATGCGGACGTTCCCATCCTATCCCTGCTGTTTTATTGCCTTCCTAACCGGATCAGACAACCCCGTCGATGTATCCCATTTTTCAAAAACACTGGTCGCCCAAGGCTGATCGCTAATCTTTGGAATGATGCTCGCTTTAATTTGCGCCACCGGACGTTCAGATAGAAAAGCGGCGAGCCGCGCCCCTTGCACCGCATCCGCTCCTGCCGTTACTAAGCATGCCTCAAGGACGGGCGGTACGCCCCATTCTTGTTCCTGCCGCGCTCGGTCTAACAGGCGATCCATGATAACTGTGATTTCCGTCCTGGGGACTTTCGAGAGGCGGTCCTTCAAGTTGGCAGCCATATCAGGATGCTGGAGCAAAGCTGTCAACAACTCAGCGGCTTCCGAGGACAGCCGGTCTTGCGGACTGATCAATGGCGCATGTTCGCGGCTGACATAAAGCACGCCCCGGAGGTCACGATCTGCAATCCTTGGGGGCAGCGTCAGCCACTCCAGGACAAAGGGATCGTCCCACGGTGCCTGCAATGAAACCTTTTGTCCGGCATTCACTTTCTCTTCCCATTCGGACAAGAACGCAGGCTTTCCATCGCTACTTTCAGTCACCGCCTTCGTCAACTCCGCGTAGGCCTTCGGATCACCAATTCGCTCGAACAGCAACATCTTGGCGAGGACTGCTTCGTCCACGCCGACGCCATGAGCGTTTGAGATTGCCATACGGATGGCAAGCGCATTCAAGAAGCGCTTAATCACACGAGGATTCCCCAAAATTCCTGACGCAGTCGTCATCAGGGGCGCGAGTCTGTCCGCTGTGTCGAATTTCCCGACGAGCTCGTGGTCAAATTTGTCGTACAGCGACTGTAGGAATGCACGGTCAACCCGCTTGCCTTGCCATGTCTGCCCGAGTTGCTTACAGATGTCCGCACGAAGTTTTTCTTTAACGCTCTCGTCAACGCCACTGTTTTCCACGTATAGCAACATCATGTACCCGCGCACTTCCTGCGTTCCGAGGGGAGGCACCCGGATTGGCACCTGAATGAGCTTGTCAAAATAGTTAATAACAAGATCGTCGGTTACGTCAGGGAAATGGCGACGAACGGCGTATTTAATCATCGCGTCGTCAGCAGCGATCACGAAAGCGGTGTTCTTCAAGAATAGAAATAGCCGAATAGCCTCCAATGTCGAGATTGTCGTTTCGGGCAGGCATCGGTCTAGGTCATCGATCATGACTACAAGAGTCACATTCATGGCCTCGAGCGTTTTCTCGAAGCTTTCCCGAAGCGCATGTATTTCCTGAGGAGGAGAAGACTTCTTCTTTGCATCGAGCAGCCCCGATGCCGCGTCCTTCATTTCGCTACCTAACCCTTCCGGGGGTAGTCCTGCGTACAGGGCTGCAGCAGAGCCCACCACCAACTTCGCAAGCCTAAACCATCTGACGCGCTCTAAGAATTCCCTGGCCTTGTCGAGACCATTTTTGCGCTTCTCGGCCTCCTCTATAAGCCTTTCGCCAATGACTTCCATCAGTGCAGCACGTGCATCGTCATATCCCTGATAAAGCCAGGCGTTGAAATCCACGAAGATAAAGTCACCATTGCCATTGCCCGAACGCTGTGTGAGGGAACGGCGGACTATCCTGATCATGGATGATTTACCTACGCCCCAGGCTCCAGAAACACCTATCGAAATCGGTCGTCCTTTAGCATGGATAATGATCTCAGCGACTGTGTCGGCGACACCCGTAAAGTTCAGGAAATCTCGGTCTGTCTCATTATCTGGCCACATCTAATGTCCCTCCAACTTTAAGCAACCCGGCTCGCCAACTCTAGCACTTCGCCTCTGCAATGGTTGCGACCACCGCAGCGAAAGATCACTACCACTACCACTTCGCCATCAGGTCATCAATATTCCTGACCGTAGTAACTCGCCGTGTCTTAGCCGACGACCAGAGCGTTCCAATGCGCGTTTACCACAAACGCTCTTTGCCTCATCCTTATCGATTAGGTTGTCCAAGAGTTAGGGTCAGGCATGCGTATTGACTTTCGAACGGTGCGCCTCACAGGCAAAAACAGTCGACTGTTGCCCCTGGGGGACCACGAAGAACGCTATCAACTACTGTCCTTCGATTCGCAAGCCGCGGCCGTAGGGATTGGTGGGACTCTCGGAGTGAAACGGACTGCCTGCGCCGTACGGATTGTTGATGGAGTCGGGCGAAAACCTCGAACCGTACCGGCCGTAGGGGTTGCTGGTTGAGTCGGAGTCGTAGGGGATTGGCGTTCAAGTTGCCTCGGTAATTTCCCTGTTGGTCATAGAGCCTTGGCGCGTCGGTCGCGAAAGGATTCATCGCCGATTGATTACTGAACGGACTGCCGTACTGGCTGAAGAGATTCTTGATCCCGTTCGGCGCAAAGGGACTCCCCGCCCCGTACGGATTGGCCGTCGAGTTCTGCTGATACGGATTGGCGCTGAGTTCCCCGAGATCTTTGGCGGAGGCAGAAAGAGGAAGTAGAAGGAGCAAGGGGAGAAGGAGTAGCATCGGAGCCCGCTGTACAAAGAACATTCTGGACTGGGGTTACTCCCCATTTAGGCCATGTTGCAAGCTCGTCCTGCTTGCCAACCTGTGTCAAACGTTAAGATACAAAAGCTTGACCCGCTAACCGACGTGGTCTCCGACTACGCCACAACGCCCCATCGATTCACAAATCGATACAGCCGATCATTCAGCGTGAAGCTACTATGCTCATCTGTCGGTACACGCGTGTAGTCAGGACCCGCTTGATCGACAGGAACTGAATGGGCATGATCAGATTCTGGATAACTGTTCCAGCTGAGGAGTTGTCCGGAATCAATCACTCGATCTTCATCTATTTCTCCTGACATGCCAGCCGGCCACAAGGCCATCATGCTCGATGGTGGCTCCCAATAGACAAGCGGGCGAATTTTGCTGAATCGTAAGAGATCCATGCCAGTTTCAACATAAGCCGGCGATCGAGACAAAACTTTATGGATTTTGGCGAGAGGTACCGGTCGTTTGGAGCAAATGAATAATCTCATCATCGTTGGCATGGCCTCATAGCAAATGAACACCTTTTGCTTCGGATGTTCTTCCCACAACGCTGCAATAGCGTGGTGAAGCAACCAAAGATGGCACGTTGTTTTCAAGTCACCAGCTTCCGCGGCAAGGCCGTCGTATGCATAGGCATAACAGCGCCCAGCACACTTCGGATCAGCCAGGTTTGTATCCACCAAATCCAAGGCGTTAAGCCTAAGCTCTGCGACGTCAGCCAAATCAATTTTTAGGATCGGAAACATGGCCAATTCTAAGCTTTGGTCCGTTGTGTAATACTCTGCTCAACTGCAGATGGAATAGGTTCGATTTTCTTTACCATCCAACTATTCCTCTTCAAACCCCTGGCTCGTGAACTTCAGCGTGCGGCTGTTTTCTGTGACGGTGCGCACTACGTTATCGGGCGTCCCGTTTGGAATCCTGGCCTCGATTTCCAATGTGACCGTCACATCGGAGCCCATCAGCCCAACCAGATGAGAAATCACCTCGTCGGCGATGCGTCCTGCATCCCGACCTACCCGCGTGGGGTCGAGAATGACACTCCCATGAAAGCGCTTCGGCTTAGGAATTTCCTGGGAAGCAGTTCCATTTGTAGGAGAAGTTGCATCGGAACCAGAAACTCCGGTTTTCAAGCCTTCGCCATTGAAAGGACCCTTTGCTCCCTCCCCCTGTATGGCACCTGTCTCCACTTCGCGTTGTTTGAGTGCCGTTGTTGGTCTAACGAGCAGGCCTGACAGATTATCTTCCGAAACATTTACTGGCTGACCACAGCGAAGCCCGCGGTAGCGTCCCGCCGTTTCGTCGAAGCTCTCGGCATACGCGAATGAATCGTCCGGCCACATGAGTAGCCTGAGCCCATCTCTGATGGCCTCGATCAACACGGCTGGTTCGCGAAGCCGTGGCAGATACACGTAGCGAGCAAAGTCTTCAATTAGTTGCTTGATGGCAACATGGTCTCCACGCCACAACGGCACTTGATCCAATTCTAAGCGCAGACGGGTGGCAGCAAACCCCGTTATCAGCAGTTCGTCATTGCGAAGCTTCTTGCTCACCCGCACCGCCAGCGGTTCTTGGCCAGCAAGTCGGAAACTCTGCCACTCTACAGAGTTCTTGGGCGACGCCTGTGTGGGTACCAGGAGCCATTGATAGGATTCTGGTATGCGCGCGTTGACAACGCTGGAGGCACTATCCTTCAAATCCTGCGCCTGCTTCACTTGATGCTGAGAAAGGTCGAGTATCTCCTTTTCTCCGAGAATGGACTCCCATGCCAGAAAACGCCGCACCGCCTCGTCCAAATCCTGGAGCCGTGTCTTGTCTACGGCAAGAAATACCAGTGTGTTCCGATACAGGCGAGGAATGTTACCTCGTGATTCAAGGATGGCCTTCGCTGCCGCCATCGCTGGACTTTCCGAATCCTTGCTATATGGATATTCGATCCGCAATACAACTAATCGTGCGTCAAGATCATCCGGTACATCCTGCCCTGATTGCGGCAGGGCATGAATCCGCCGAAAATCGCCCTCTTTCCGAAGGTCAGCGCGTAGTCGATTCTCCAACTCTTTGACCACAGCATCTGGGTCTGCCTTAAGCTGCTCGGCACGGTCTTCGGCTAATTTGGTTACCGTGGGTTGAGTGGAATACCAGTAGCGGGCAGCATCTTTGTAGAGGTAGGTAGCCGATTCGCTCAAGCGCCGGAGCGCATCTCCGAAAATCGCTGGTGCTTCCCCCGGCATCACACAACCTAGCTTGATGCGCCGATCCTCTAGTCCGCGATTGGCGGCCTTGGCTGTTGGCGCTGACCCAAGATAGATAGTCCGTGCTACTCGGCGGCAGGCAGCAAACTTTCCAAGATTGGGCACCTCCCTGTCGATCCGGAGCGGCAGTGAGTTGGGACCATCCACATCCTTCTCGATGACCGGCACCCAGTTGTCGGACAGGTAGCGGGTTAACTCGAACTGCACGCGCGGGTCGTCGATTGGGATATTGGAAGGGAGAACCAGCGGATTACGGTCCCCTTTCTCCCATAAGCTGTGGATCACTGCGGCCATTAGACGAAGCACGCCGCGTGTGCGCTGAAATTTCACGAGAGTCGACCAATCGGTGTAGAGCCGGTCAAACACCTCCGGGTGGATCGGGTACGCCGCCTTAAGCCGTTTCTCATAATCGGCGTTGCGACACTCAGGTGGAAACTCAGCGCCCTGTGTCGAATAAAGGTCGAAGAAAGCCTTCGCGACCGTATCGCGTGCTACATACTGAGCCTTCTCAACCAATGGCTCGAACAATCGGCGGCGCACTATCTCGAAGCTCTCCTCGGCGCTCGCCGGTCGCCAGGAGGTCTCTACGCGGCCGATGACGTTGCGCAGACGATCCAGCGCTGCCCGCCCTCGCTCACCGCCTACCTCGACGTCGTCGGCCTGAGTATGGGGCGAGCCAGCTGTGTCGGATGCGGGAAGGCTGACAACGAGTAGGCAATGCTTCACCAACTTAGCCGACTCGGTCAACAACTGGGCAAAGGAAAAGTGCGTCTCGAAGCTACCAGCAGGCAGATCGCTCTGATCGTGCAACTGCCGTGCATAGGCTACCCATTCATCAATCAGGATCAGGCAAGGCCCGTATTCGTTTAATAGTTCACGTAACGCATCACCAGGGTTGGTAGCATTCTCGTCGTCGGCTTTGATCCGTTTAAAGGCTGGCTTGCCGCCCAATTGCCAGGCCAGTTCTCCCCATAGCGTCCGGACCACCGTGCCATCAGGCTTCGTCACTGGGTTGCCGGGTGAGATCCTATTTCCGACCAGCACAACACGCTTGGCTCGAGGGAGCGCGGGCTGTCCCCCAGCATTTCTGAGAATTTCTTCCACACCCAACAGCTCACTGGCAGGGGAACCAGAAAACAGGTGATACAGCGCTAACATCGAGTGCGTTTTCCCCCCGCCGAAGTTAGTCTGGAGCTGCACCACGGGATCGCCCCCTTCACCACTCAGCCGTTGCACCGCTCCAGTGAGAAGGTGTTTCAGGCTTTCAGTGAGAAAGGTTCGACGAAAGAATTCAACCGGCTTGCGATACTCATCCGAGCCTTCGCCCAAATGCACCTGCCAAAGATCGGCGGCAAACTCCGCCTGCTGGTATCGCCCGCTGGCAACATCCTTGTGCGGGGTGATGACTTCACGCCACGGTTTGAGGCCCATATTAACTTGACTCTCTATCGCAGTGCCGGCGGAACGTCGCTTCTCAGTGCGTACTTGCTCGTCGAAGCGCACCCGTAGCAGCTCCATTTTCATCTTCTCTACTTCGGTCGCCTCCGTTGCCGAGATGGTCGCCAGGAGACGAGCTGCGCTATCGAGTGCGCGGTAGGCGTCATCCGTACTGAAGGGACGCTGGTGTGCCCACTTGTTTCTGGTGTCCCGTAACTCGCTCACCAGCGTGCGCTCCGCGTTGCCCAGTGTCTTCCGAAACACCTCATTCCATTGGTTCCACATAACGGCAAGAATTGCGGCAATATCCCAGTGCGGCTTGTCCTCCGCGCCAGCAAACGTGAGCTGTTGGTTGGACAATGTAGCTTTCACTTCTTCAAGCCAGAGCTGCTGATACTGGGCCTTCAATTCCCGTTCAAGAAATGGCTGCAACCCATCTCGAAGTAAATCGAGCATTTTTCCGACGCGCTCATGATTGGTGATGGCCACTAGTCAACTCCTAATCGTACAGGCCCGTAGAACTGCCTACACCGCTTTCCCGTGACAATCTTGCAATCTCCGGCCAGCCTAGGACGAGAGCATTATACGCCTGGGCCTGCTGCGACCGTTTCTTTTTCTCGCACAGATTAAATAATCGATAGGCCAGATCCCGTGCCACGTCGGCCTGAGCGCCGAGTTTGCGTAGTAGAGTGGCTGTCACTACATCACCTGCCTTCTCGTAATGATAGACGCGCAGAAGGTGGTGGGTCATTTCCCAAACTGTGAGGCGACTGTCAGTGGCGGGGTCCCAGTCTTTTGCCAGTTCGTCGGGCTTGAGTATGCGCACCTTGCCAGCCTTTGAAACTATGATGCCCGCCCTGACCATCCCTGCGACACTGGTGTTCTTAGCTTTGGAAAGGTTCTCGGCTACACCATATTCTTCGGCGTCGAAGCCGAACTGCTCAAACCACGCCAGCGCCCAACGTGTGTCAGCATCGAAGTCGTCCTCTTGTTCGGAAAGGACTTCGGTGAGAGTCTTATTGATGAGTCCCAACGCCGCGCGCACGGACAGTGGCTTCCCGCTGCTTTCCAGAATGCGACTGTAGCGAGAATAGACAGCCATACCTGGCCCAATGGCAGCCTGGGCGAAGTCTACTGGCGCGATATTGCCCTGTTGAAGATGCCGCAATGCGTCAGGCAGTGTTCGCTTCAGTTCTTGACGTAATTGCGTGCTTGACGTCTGAGGCGCGTCCATAGCACGAGGGCGGCAAGCCAGCACAATATAAGAGGCCAACGCATTTGAGCCCATTGCCCGCATACGCCAAGCCTGCGACGCGCGCACCGGCCAGGTGGCTGTGATTTGGAAGCCACTGGAGATAAGGGCCTCCAATAAAGTTTCCCAGCCGGTTGTGAGATCCACGCCTGAGTTACCCTCATCATCCGAATCTTCACTCTCTTCGTCGTCCTGCTTAAACGCGTAATAGACGGTCAGCGGAAAGCGTGGATCCATCTTGTTGCGAAGTGCAGTAAAGGCATTTCTGAAACCCGTCTCGAAATGTTCTTTGGCCCTGTCCTTATCACCACCAAAACGCTCCGGAGAGGCTGTCAGTTCCGGTAACTTCGGGACCAGGACGGTACTGAACAAGTCCGGATAGAGTGAACCGACCGTTCGTCGCAACCAGACATAGAAAAAATCGCTAAGTCCTGCATAGCTAATGTTGTCATAGTAGGGAGGGTCGGTGCTGACCAAAAGATCTTTAATGCCGTTTGCTCCCGTAGCTGCATCGATCTGACGGGCGTGCCCAAATTGAACAGAGCCAGTAGTCAGCACCTCGACACAATCAGCGACATACTCACTGCACGTGTGCCAAGCACCAACCGATTCACCTAGAATGTTGGCTTCAGCAAAGTCCCATATCATCGGGATTGCTTGACGGCCGAAAAGATGCATCACCTTTTGATTACTAGCGCTCCATCCACACAGCGAGTTATTGAAATCGCTACAGCGATCCACGGCTAGGCCCAGGAAGATTGTGACTGTGCGGGCGTATGCGTCGGCGTCTTCTGAGGAAAGCCCGGCCGCCAAGGCATCACGACGCACATCCGTCACGATCTCCTTCACCAGATCACTGAATGTAACCATTGCGGTCAGCTGACGGGGAGTGAAGAGTTGGTCAAATCGTGTCAACCCATAACCAACGCACCAAATATTTCGGGGGTCATCGGCCAGCAGTTCCGCAACTTCTCCCTCGGGAGCGGACACTTCCGCTGCCTCTCGCTGTTCATCCGTGGCAGGGAGATACAGCCGACCACGCTTTGCCTCGGCAACCACTGCTAGCAAACTGTACCCTAGCCTGTCGCCCTTCGCTTCGGTCTTGATATGCGATTCATCAAGCGGTTCATCTGTGAGCAAACACCGAAACTTTGCCCCGCGACCCAATTTGGTCCCTGCAGAAATTGATTCTCGATCCTTCGGGGTCCCGGTTCGCACCTCTAAGCGATACGTTCCTGCAGCCTTGTCAACGATTGGCTCCAGCCAGGCTAACTTGCCCTTCTTGCTTGAAAGCCAGTAGGTGCTGATCAGCGGAACTTGCTTACCCCGCGCTGCTGGATTAGGACTGGCCACTGTGCGCGCCCAAATCCATGCGATCACATTCGCTTCGCCGGGACCGTATTCTTTGGGCAAGCGGACTTTGGGATAAAGGTGCCCTATTTTTTTCTCGGCGCGTTCACGGATAAGTCGTCCGTAATACCGTACATCCGCTGCCAATCCGTATGTGCCGCGCCAGGAGTCTGTGCCTCCAATGCGCCCACGGTCCTCTAGGTCTACGGGGGGCTGCCCGGCCCAACGAGGGGCAAGTTCGAGGTTACACTTGTTCAAGAGCACGGCCACCGGGTTCAAATCGCCGGCCTGGGCCTCAAAACCTAGACGATTGGCTTCGAGCGGGATGGAGCCCCCTCCGGCGAAGGGATCGAACACGACTGGCAAGCGCCCGTCACAATGTTTCAGCATCTCCTCACGAGCCCCTGCGTACACCTCGGGTGCTTCATGCAGTTTCTTGCCCATCATGCGTCGCAATATGTCGAACAGTCGCTCACGCTCGGTTTTCTGAGCTTCCTCCGTTGGCCACTTCTCGGGATGCGCTTCCGGATCGTCTACCACGGAGGCAAATAGAATCGCTCGTGCAGTTGGAAGTGGCAACCGGGCCCACCAATGATGGATGCCTTTGGGGTGCGGCCCAATACCAGGCATCTTGTCATAGGCCGACGCGTCGTTGATTTCCGGCAACGGTAACGCAACTTCGATCAGCTTCTTGCGAGGGGTGGGAGTCATGGGCAGGCGGCAAGTAGTTTGGGGTTAGTCGTAAGTATCTCGATCCCTCCGATGGTGACATCACCATCATTTGTGACAAACTTCCAGCCATGATGGCGACAGGTTTCGACGAGCAATCCGTCATTCAGATCCTGGGTCCCAGATTCAAAATCAGCGATCACCTGCGAGACATTACACGAGGCAAACGGATGGTCGTGCCGAGAACAGAGTTGGAGGATCTTCCGGGAGAAGACGGCAGCACCTTGGCCGATAGAGCCAAAGTCGGAGGACTGTCGAAACTTCTTGAAGTCTGGATGCTTAGCCTTGTGCAAAGCGGACCATTCGATCCTACAGTAGCGATTCATATACTCGCTGAGCACAAGGGCGTCCAAGGCCAGCATCGTCCCCACCGTCAGCATCCGTTTAAGCGCCGCAGAGTAGTTCCTCGCGAAACCAGGAGGCCGGTTCGATGGAGCAGGAAACAGGTAAAGCCAGACATTGGCATCCAGCAACAGGGCTTCTCCTTTTGAAAAAGCATAGGACGAAAGGTCGTGAGCTTTATTCTTCATCTCCGACCTCTTCCTTCCAAGCCTGATCGAATTGCTTTCGGTTCTTGAAATAAACCTTGGCGTTATCGACAACCCTTTTCAGCATGGTGAGATCCTCTGTGGTCATGTCGCGCACGGAGAGTAGCTCGCGAATCCGCTCCTCTGGAAATTCACCATACAGTTGACCGATCGCAGCATTGAGGAAGGCCGAGATCAACGTTTCCACTCTTTCAAAGGACACCACCACCTTACGATTGTCGCGGAGCAAGGGCGCAATCTTGTCATGCACGGTCTGGCCATCGTCAGCCGAGACGCATAACGGACTGCCCACGATGTCGAACACACGAACCACGATCTCATCTGCCATAATCCAGACCTTCCGTCCTACATTAGAAGATATCTTCCGGCGAGATTTCCGAGCTCAATCGGTACGATTGGGTGTCGCCGGTGTTGATCTCAAGATTCACCACAGTTCCCATAAAATCGGCGGCGAGTTTTTCGAAGGTCTCTTTTCCGTTGCAATATTCGTAAAATCCAAGCCGCGAAGCAAGGTGAATCTTGCCTTCGTTCAATGCAATAAAGTCTTTGAGAAACTTTAGCCCAACGCCTCCCGGCTGCGAACCTGTTTTGGTCGTGTTCCCACCTTGCAGCGCCCAGCGAATGGCCTCGGTTGAAGAAACATTCGTTCCTAGATAGCGTCGCACATTGGTACGAATGCCAATGCCGGCATCGGCAATGGTCAAGTCTAAGCGTTGAACCTGCGGGTAGAACTGTCCACACACGAAGATACCAAGGCGAGAGTTAGAGTGAATGACGGCGTTTTGGAACACTTCGAAGATGCTCTGCTTAAAGACCTTCCCCAGGCCGTCGGTCATGCGAGGGATTCCTTTGCCCTTCAGATGCTGCTTGAGATAGTCCGCAAATCGACCTTTGTCGGAGAGCTGTATACGCTGAAACGGTAGCGTCGTTTGGTTAACATCATCGATAGCACTGTAGCCATAGGCGAGGAGGAATCCATTTTTTCGCAAAACGCGCTCAATTGCTGAAGGCACCTTTACAAGTTCGACAGCGTTAAGATTGTCCGAGATTCTCGCCAGTACGGCCGCCAGGGAAGCGGCCATGTTTGCATCGAAGAATCCACACTTCGAAAAATCAACCTCCAGCCTGTCCGCATGCAACTTTTCGGTATCGGCTGCCAGCGAAGCAAGACGCTCAAACCCCTCTTTATCACTGTGGATGGTTGGCAAATAGTGAATCATGACGGTCGCGATGCTTTAGCGAGTAGTTCTCCGAAGCTGTAATTAACGCTCGTCACACCAAAATCCGGTTCACGGCGAAACGGCCGACGGATATAATGAACGTGGTGGCGATCGCCGTCAAACTCCACCATTGCTAGGATGAAGTCGTCGGGCCTGTTCAATGAGTACAGAATTTCGTTTTTGGTCACGGTGATGGTATCTGCCCCTGACACCCGGCCCTTGACCTCGATGAACCGCAACTTCCCGGTGCCAGGTACCCGGCTCTCGATGTCGTACCCTAGCTTATCGAACTCGCGGTCGGTCGGGTCAAATCCGAGGCCCCTTTCAACTTCCATGACGATATCTCGTGCCCGCGCGGCGGCGGCCTGGGTGTCAATCATAGATGCGGACGTTGCCTGCGGATGACCTGCCATCTTGGCGAGTAGTCCTATCGGCACGACGACGACTCCTCCGAGCACCACCGGAGGAAGAGCGGACACTTTGCCTTCCAGTTCGAGCTGTTCCATCCGCTTCTGGAGACGCCCCTGCAGCTCATCGGCTCGACGCCGGGCTTCTTGCGAATTGAGTCGGGCGTTGAGTTTGCCCGCCTGCTCCTGGACCTTTAACTGCTCAGCACGATGATCCCAGTAACTAATCTCCTTTGTGAGACGTTCTTTCACCGCTGCACGGGTCTTGTCGGTCCACTCCACACGACGTGAGCGGACTTCCTGTAAATGCTCCGGCACCACGTTCCCAATGGCGTATCCCTGAGCCTTCTGCTCTAATTCGCGTGTGATCCAGCCACACTCAGGACGGGCCAGGATCGTTGCGACGTCAGGCTCGGCTGCGGCCAGGGGTCTGTAGTCCAAGTAAGGGGCATAGCCCAGGTGGCGCGCATTGCGCGCCGCATCGAGTTCCACATACAGCATGCGCTTGGAGATGATCCGTCGCTCGCCCGTGCGGATGCTGCTAGCGTCTTGAATCGCATGATCGAGATAGAAGAGCACACGTGGCTCATTGCTGGAGTCGCGTTCGTCCACCAGTACAGACCCACGGCGTAGAAGATCTCGATGGCGTTCCAATGTGAGATCGATGGCAGCATCCAGCAATGGGTGACCCGGACAGACAAAGGCTGCGAGAGACTGACCTTGTGGGGCGATGAGTGCCTTTTCAAACGCAATGCGTTCGTATCGTGGCAGGACGGGCTCGCCGATCCCGATCAGGCGGTCGCGGTTTCGTACCGGGGCTGGAACATGTGTGACTTCATACCGCCGTGGCTCTCGCTGCTTCGCTGCCCCACCCAATCGTTGGAATGCTTCGAGAAAGAATGATTCGATATAGTGTGGCTGCAACCTTCGCGCTTCGGCTCGTTCCATATCCTCCCGCACACGCTGCACGCGGCTCGCATCCATGGCGTCGTGAGCGAGCGCCCGCTCCTCTAGCAGATCTTGGAGTTGAGCCTTATCGAATGCATTCGCCACCACTCTCGTCAGCCTGGCCTGTACCTCCGGACGCTCACCGTACCGGATTGCCTCAATGAGGAGATCGCGCAGTGGTTTGCCCTCGAACTGCATCTTGCCCAGCACATCGAACACTTGGCCGCCGAGTGCTTTCCGTGCCTCGTCGAGCTTTTTCAACAATGTCAGATAGACATCGCCTTCCCGCGTCTCCTCAGCCACCAGATTCCAGAGGTGACAGACCTCAGTCTGTCCGATGCGGTGGATTCGCCCAAATCGCTGTTCGAGACGGTTAGGATTCCAGGGCAGGTCGTAGTTGACCATGAGGTGGGCCCGCTGAAGATTAATACCTTCGCCTGCCGCATCGGTAGCGAGGAGTACCTGTACCTCAGGGTCGTGCTTAAAAGCCTCCTGCGCTTTCATTCGTTCCTCACGGCCCATCCCGCCGTGAATCATGACGATAGCTTCTCGGCGGCCCAGTAGCGTGGCAATGCGGCTCTCCAGGTAATTCAAGGTGTCGCGATGCTCGGTGAAGAGCACAAGTTTCTGCCGAGGCGATGGTGTTGGTTGAGGTACGCCACTCGCCCCATAGGGCGATATCGTTTCTGCAGCATGGTCCGCAATTGCTACAGGCGTGAAGATGACCCCAAGCAGCTTGGCCAGTTCGCGCCATTTCCGATCCTCCCCACTGCGACGGACCGCAAGGGCCAGCGACTCTAAGCGCTGGAGCGTCAGAATCTCCGCCTTCAACTCCGCAATACTGCGCGCGGCCGTGGCTTGGTCGAGAATCTCCTCTTCAGCAGCTACTACCTCGTTGTCGGGTGCTTCTTCCAGGTCTTCTATATCCTCGTCATCAAGCGCAGGTCCATTTGCCACAGTGGCAGTTACGGGAGTGCCGCGATGGAGCAATTCCATCTCACGTAAACGTTTCTCTAGCCGCTCACGACGACGGCGTAAGGATTGGTAGATGGCTTCTGGAGACGAAGCAAGCCGTCGCTGGAGAATGGTTAACGCGAAGCCCACGGTATCGGCGCGCTTGTCATTTTCCAATGCTGCCGCTCGGTCGAACTCCTCGCGGACGTAGTTGGTGACTTCCTTATAGAGCTGCGCTTCGCCTTGGGAGAGTTTGTAGGGAGCGGTATAGGCGATACGCTCAGGGAATAGCGGCGTCGAGTCGAACTTGAGCAAGCTTTCTTTCACCATACGACGCATGAGATCCGATACATCCACTGCATGGACGCCGTCGCGGAAGCGCCCCTCGAAACGGTCACCGTCCAACAACGCCATGAACAGCTGGAAGTCCTCTTCCTTGCCGTTGTGCGGAGTGGCTGTCATCAAGAGAAAATGGCGTGTGAGCGTGGAGAGTAATTGCCCAAGTTTGTAGCGTTTGGTGTACTTGATCTCGCCACCAAAGACGGTGGCGGACATCTTATGGGCCTCGTCGCAGACGATGAGGTCCCAATGACAGTCGGGAGCCGCAAGCTTCGCCTGCACATCCTCGTTACGCGATAGCTTATCGAGACGGGCAATGACCAAATTCGTTTCGAGGAACCAGTTACCTGTGCGCGCGGCTTCGAGCTTGTCATTCGTCAGAATTTCAAAAGGGAGATGGAACCGGCGGTAGAGCTCGTCCTGCCATTGCTCGGCCAGACTTCCTGGGCAGACCACCAAGCAGCGATGCAGATCGCCCCGCGCGATCATCTCCTTCATCAAGAGCCCCGCCATGATGGTCTTGCCTGCACCAGGATCATCAGCCAGCAAGAAACGAAGCGGTTGGCGTGGCAACATGGCCTCGTAGACCGCGGTGATCTGGTGTGGCAGAGGGTCGACGAGCGACGTGTGGACGGCCAGAACCGGATCGAAGAGATGGGCAAGGCGGATGCGGTGTGCTTCCGACACGAGGCGGAAGAGACTGCCATCACCGTCGAAACTCCAGGGGCGACCATGCTCAACCACTTCAAGCCGTGGCTCATCATGTCGATACAGCAGGACGTTTGCCACACGACCTGCCGGGTCTTTGTATGTGAGTTCGAGCGCTTCAGATCCAAACCACTGCACACTGACGACGGTAACCAAGGAATCAGGCAGGATGCCGCGGACAGCGGCATTGGGTTGGAGATCTTCGAGACTAGCCATCACGCCTTTCAGAAGAGAGAAACTGAGGTAGCTTTTGCGCACGAAGCTTACAGCTTTTCCCTTGAGAAATCACTGGACTTAAGGAGAAGGTTAGTCGGAGACGGGCAAGAGCAGCATTAATCATCAGGCTTCTGCACAAATCCGTTACCCCCATTCAGCCTAGGGTCAAAATATTCTTAGCTCACCTCGTAAATGTCGAGCCGCTTGCGGTTATTTCGTTCCAAATTCTCCTCGAATGCGCCTGACACTCCTGACTATCCCTGCCATGGATATTGGCAGTAGCCGGATAACTCATGCATGCGCCACGACGTTCAGCTGCTCGGTACCCGCGATCACTCAGCAAAGGAATGAGAGTTGCGTCCCTCACGAAGACCGGTCTCGCTCCGGCGAACGAGTCTTTGAGACCTCCCGGGACCGCTCACTCAAGTGACGGACCAGGTCCGTGGCCAGTTGCCGATCCTCCCCATGATCGGACCGAGCTAACGTGCGCATCACCTGTTCATAATTCCGCATGACTTCCTGGACTCGTCCATGTCGGCGCGTGGTACGCTTCAGCCGTTCCAGCGTCTCCCCTTTTTCTGATGACTGGCGTACGCGCCCGATACAGACTCCGTTACTCTCGGTGCCCGTTGAGATAGACCGCTGGTGGCATGATGGTGACACCGTTAATGGTCTGCCCATAGAAGCGACCAAACGCCTTGAAATCTCCGCTCAGCAAGTGGGTCGCCCGCACACTGATCGCGGCCCACAGAATGGGACGGTCGTTCTCTGGAAGTTTGCGTAGGATGGACAGCTCGCCCTGTGGCGGCAAGACCGACACCACCTCGACAGAGCGGCACAACCGTTCTAGCTCTGCCTGTTGTTGCCCTGATGATAGATTCCGCCTCGCCTCCTCCAGGGCATAGGCAGAGGTCACCAGGTGCGTGCGCGGCATGGTAAACAACCTGCGAAGAGGAGTCTCGACCCGGTAAGCCGCAGAGAACAGCACGTTGGCATCAAGAAAGACGCGGTCCACGGATTAGGAACGAGCCGGCTTGTAGTGAGGGATCTTTCGGACGTCGAGGCCCATCTTCCGCACGGCCTCTTTGGCTCGCGCATAGTCCTTTGAATCGACTGCATTGGAGAGGAGAAACTCCGCTTGCCGTTCAGGGGTGTACATCTCAAGGGGAAAGGCAGCAGCCGGTCGAATCAGGACTCCTTCGGCTCGTTCCTCAGCAATCACGAGCGAGCCCTCCGTGATGCCGAAACGGCGCCGTAGCGAGGCCGGAATCACCACAGCCCCTCGTTTGCCGACCTTGCTCGTTTCTGCGGGCATGACGCCTTCCCTCATATGTGAGATAGTCAGACTGTCTGAATGTCGGGCATGTGTGAAGTGTAGCCTCGTCACGAAGGAAACGCAAGCGCCCGTGGATCCGTCGGTCTGAACCGGCCTCAGAGTCGTTGTGGTGTCTCTTTCGATTGATCGGCCCCATGCCGCTCCCTCGATCGCCACCACCAACTCTTCTCATCGCTCACGGTCCTTCCCTCGCTCCCTGTCGGTCTCCGAAGTCCGGCCTCGTCCCCCGAGATAGCGCACCAAATCCGACGCCAGCTGCCGATCCTCCCCCCGATCCGACCGGGCTAGCGCCCGCATCACCTGCTCATAATTCCGCATGACTTCCTGCGCTCGTCCCTGTCGGCGCGTTGTGCGTTGCAGCCGCTCCAGCGTCTCCCCTTTTTTGCTCGGTTCAGGTAGATGCCGAACAGTCCACCGTTCGTGCGTCGTGCGATGAATTCGGCTCGTGGTCGTGGCCTCAATGCCATGTTCGCGTAACGCCTCCGCAAACCCCTCCCGCCAGCGTTGCAGATCGGCCTTCCTGGGATTTAAGCGAACTCCGTATAGGCCTGCTGCTTTGACCGTCAAGTGCACATGTGGGTGCGGAGAGGGATGCGGGTCCGGATCGGTCTCAAACGTATGGAGCACCATGGCATACTGAAATCCTGCGAACTCTCGTGTCGCAAAGTCACGGGCCGCCCGTTGGACCGACAAGGGATCGGTCCTGGTCGGCATGGAGAGGACGAGATGAAAGGCATCGCGCATGGTCGAGTCGGCGGCGATCGGCATGCCGCCGTCGCGCCATTCGGCTTTCAGATCGGCCACGGCCTCCTTCCCAAGAACGACCTGACCATCCTGGTCCTCAATCTCGAGTTGGCCATCCCGCGAAATGTAGGTGAGATTGTTCGAGATGCCCTTCATCCCTTTCGGCGCCCTGACTAGTTTCACCATGACTTGGGGCGCACGGCGGACCATGGCTTGTAACTTCTGCCGCACGTAGGTCGCGCGAGCCCGTGACGTGCTGAGCCGTCCGCCGGGACGCACAAGCTTGGCGGAACCAAACGGATTGCGCGTGCTGGACCTCGGGCGTGGGAGAGTCTCCGTTGAGACATTGAAGAGCCGACTCCCCCACTCATCCAGCTTCTCGTCAATCTGGCTGGTTAGCGGGGTCATTGAAGGTGCCAGCGCTCCACAGTCCCGCGTAAGACATCGGACACTTTCTTCGTATGGGCCTGAATCACGCGAGAGAGTTCGGTGATGACCTCGACCCGAAAGGCGGCTCGGTTCTGAGGCGCGGTATTCAGGACTTTGGCAATCTGATTCAAGTTCCTCCCCAGGGCCAGGAGTTGCTGATTCGACCGGGCCAAGGTCTCCAATTCCGGTTGTCCGACCTGCGGCTGCCCGGTCAATTTGGTGCGCACCATCGCCACCAGCCATTTCGTCGGCACGTAGCCTTCGTGACCGGCCATCTTTTTCAGGGCGGCGAGCTCTGAGGTCGTCAGGTTCAGTTCGATGCGGGCGGTGGCTCGTTCTCGCTTCGGACTGATGCGACTCCGAGGCACCGGAGCCTTCGTGGCTCTCTGGTCCATGGCCTGTCGAAGGGCGTTTCGAAAGGCATGGCTCGGCGTGATGCCGTGGACCTGACACCAAGCCTGCCAGGGTCCTTTCAGTTCACCCAGATCCACCGTGACTGTGGTCGTCCGTTTTGCCCTCTGCCCCATTAACTCACCTGTACCAGCCCAAATCGAGACATCCACCCCCCTCACCGATCGCAGCCTGATTCTGTCCACCGGAGGGTCAACAGGCATGGGCAACAAGAATACGATAAACCCATAATGTAAGACAACTACGGGCAACAGCCATATCCTGCAACCTCTTAAAATCTGTATTACACCATGCCTACGACGAGACGGATATAAGACCACCGGTCAACCGTTCGCGCTGGCTAAGGACGCCAGAAATGGGCCCCGGATCGACCAGTTAGTGGGGCCGCGGGCATGCCGGCATCCCCGGTCGGCTGTCCGGTTTCTAACAATTCGGGGGTCCCGGTTTGAGGGGGGTTCTCTTCCTGTTATCCTGTGACAGAGAACACCCTGCGGTTGTTGAGGTCACAACCATGCGCATGACCGGGACAGATCGTCTTCGATGCCTGCTGGCACTCGGCTTGATAAGCGGGCTAGTGGCTTGTGGCAGCTTCGCCAACTGCTTCAATAGCGGGTTCGCCCCCGCCGCCTGTGGCGGGGGGTATCGCGAGAGCGACGTGTCTTCCCTATCGCAGCCCACGGCCACTTCGGCGGAAGGTCGCTGGACGGGCACGACTTCTACCGGCCGCGCCGTCGCTGGGCTAGTCCTGGAGGACGGCTCGTATTGGCTGTTCTACAAGGCAAGAGGCAATCCCACCGTCCTTGCTGGACTGGTACAGGGCACTGGCACCTCACACTCCGGCTCCTTCGGGTCCTCGAATACGAGAGACTTCAATGTGGAAGGCGCTGGCATTCGGACAGCGACGATGCGTGGCCACTATGTCCTGAACAAGAGCTTTCAGGGGACGATCGCCTACTTCAACGGCGACACAGAAAGCTTCACGAGTACGTCCGATGCGGACTCTGAGTCGGCCCCGAACCTGACTCAGGTGACCGGGACCTATACAGGAATTCGTACCGACAACCACCAGGTCACCGTGACCGTGGATGCAGCCGGGATGCTTTCAGGTCACGCATCAGATGGATGCACCGTTGCGGGAACCTTGTCTCCTCGTACAAAAGGAAATGTGTTTCATGTCACCGTCACATTTGGAGGTGGCATATGTCGCACTGGAACCGAGACGGTCACTGGGATGGCCTTCTACGAGGCCGCGACCAACCGGCTGTACATTGCCGCCCTCAACCATGCCCGGACCACTAGCTATCTCTTTCTCGGCACGAAGCGGTAAGCCTCACAGGTTCACGATTCTGTCAGCGTTTCTTTTTTTAATGGGGGCATGACCTGGTCAGATCATGCCCCCTAAATGGATCGACGAGCTTACGGAGAAAGGATCTGTCGCACCGCGGTCGCGGCAAAGAATCCTTGATCCTTCAGATTGACAAACCAGCTCTCGGCGAACTCCTTCAACTCCTGTTTGAGCGAGGGCACGACGTGCGTACGTCTGCCCGTCTCGTCGTACCGATAGACGTCTTGCACGATCCCCAGGTAGTCGTTCCGGAACGACACCGGTTCGGCTGCCATGCCATCGGGAAAATTGTGAAATAGAAATACGATGTCGGGATCTCGCATGAGGTCGCCGTTCTGTTCGCCGTAATGGCACAAGGACACCAGCCGGTCTCCGTCTCCACTGGATCCAATCTCCTCGACCGAGAGTGGCATGTAGCCGGACACAGTGATCCGCACCGCTCGTGCGCCGTTGAGCAAGTGATTCAAATCCGTCGCAAAGGCTTGATACAGTTTCATCATCGTTTTCCTTTTTTCAGGTGAAGGAAGCCCCCGACCTGAGGGCCGGAGGCTTCCCGTGACGGTCAGCGGTCCGACCGCTCCGCGATCCAGCGTGTCGCCTGTTGGGCGACGACGATCAGCGCGTCAAGGTCTGCGACTCCGAAGGATTCGGAATTCTTCCAGACTCCATCTTGCCCCTTGTACGAGCGGGCCACGGTGACGTTGTAGAACGGACCGTTCATGCCCTCGTTCTTCCAGATGCTCGCCTTGATGCGGCTGCATCGAAGCGTGGTGACCGGCTTGGGTTTTTTGTCCTGAGGTGCCATAGTGTTGTCTCCTTGAGTTAGAGTTGATGTGTTGGCCTCTCACGAGGCAGTGGAGGCCACACAGCGACGACAAAGGAGACAGAGAGGCCGTCGCGACCTGGCGGGCCGGCGGGCGCGAAGCGGAGGAATGCCCGTGAAAGACGACGCGGCTTCTGGCGGCGCGCGGGCATGATCGACGCAGCCCGCCGGTGGAAAGCCAGGGCGGCGGCCGGATGCGCACTGGCACCGGACCTGAAACCACAAGCTGGCCCCCGCTCATCACCAGCACGGCATTGGAGAGCAGATCCAACAGACGAGGCGAGAAGGTCCGCTTTAGATAGACGAAAGAGACCATGCCCGTTCGCCAAGATGGAAGAGAGTCAACAAGTCGGCTTCGAGACGGTCTTGAGCTTGACGCAACTGTCGGCCCAACAGGCGACCGACTATGCGTCAGCTGGTTGATGAACGCAGTGGAAGACCGAACGGCCTGCGAGGCCGAGGGGAACCGTCATGTGATGGGAGGCGAGAAATCGTTGAGATGCGCGACTGACTGAGCCGGATAAACGAGTCGTCAGCGAGGTCGAGAACAAGCCATCTTCCTGGAAATGCCTCACCGGCCGTTGATACGGCGTCTGATCGTGTTCACACTCACCGTCAGTCAAACAGGTCGGCGTGCGTGCCTGTCCGTTCGAGGATGAGGAACGTGGCCTCAATTCTGTAGATCAGAAGCCAGTCTGGTTGGATATGGCATTCTCGATGGTGGATCCACTCACCGGTAAGAGTATGGTCCTTGTTCTTGGGAGGCAATGGTGTTTGGGCCTGAAGCAGGTCTACGATGGCTTCGAGTTTGTCAATATCGTAGCCCCGTTTTTTGGCAAGCTTGAGGTCTTTGAGAAAACGGCTGGTGGTTTTGAGGAGCAGCACGACTTAGATGCCCGTACGGCTTCTGAGTGCGCGAAAGTTCTTGAACGAGGGGAGTTTCTCTGGATGCTTTGCTTCTTCAAAAGCCTCCAGCGTGTGCGCGTTCGGGATCATGAGAGGAAAAGGGATACCCTGGTGGAGTTCCACCTGGGCATAGAACAGGCGTATGGCTTCGGCTTCGGTCAAACCGAGTCGATCGAAGACTTTCACCGCCTTCCTTTTCAGACCAGTGTCGATACGAGTATTGATGCGCTCTGACATAGCCATCTGTCCTGTTTTTTTCATGTTCCAATTGTACGCCATTTGTCGTGCGAATGAAAGATGATTCTCAATGCTACTTATGTGTAAGAGGGTTGTCCAATGACTAGAACGTGACAGTAGACCCTGCTATAGACCGACGGATTGATCAACAGGCTACGTTTCTGACGGCCTTGAAGAAATCGTACAGGTGGGGCCGATTGTGCAAGGCATATGCAGCTTCTCTCCCGCATGGTTGACTTGCATAGCACGACAAACGTCGCTACAGTCGAACGTGCGTGATAAGAGGATCATGGTGATGCCTCACACTCCGCGTGGGCAGGCCATGACGCGCATCATCTCCATGAGAAAGGCGAATCGCCGTGAGCAAAAAACCTAAGATCAAGAGCGATCTGAAGCGGCTGGACCGCATGACGGATAAGGATATCGACTACTCCGATATCCCGCCATTAGATGACGCATTTTTCAAGAAGGCCACGATGGTCGCCTGGCCGCCGGTGAAGCGGCAAGTGACTGTACGTCTCGATGCAGATGTGCTTCGCTGGCTGAAGGCCTCCGGCAAGGGGTACCAGACACGGCTCAACTATATTCTCCGTGCGGCAATGGAACATCAAGGGCCGCGGCGACCGCGCGCCACAAAGCGACGGCGCCCCCATGCGGCGTAAGGAAAGAGCGACGACATGAACTTCGCCAGCTCCACGGCAATCCCCACTTCCTGCTCCGCCTTCGCAAGAGCCTCGGCGAATTTTGGCTCCTTCCTGATCTGTTCGTGGATGTACTGTCTATGCGTGTTCATCGTGACGCCTTGCGCGTGACCTCCTCGTATCCTTGCTCCGCGATGGCGATGTCTCGTTCTCGCAGTTTCTGCCGTTTCTTCCGGATCGCATGCAGGATGACGAACCGCTGCCTCACGAATGCGGCATAAAAGAACCGGTACTCAGTCCCCGACCATTCCGGACGCAGCTCCCAGATCTTGCCTCGAACATGTGACGCGATGGAGCGGATCCACGGTGATCCGTTCGATCAGACCGGGACGAGATGCACACTCGGTTGGTCTACGGAAGCATCTGACACACCGGACCATAGGGCTTCAAACTCGCATCACACGTGAGCATGCGCAGGTGTTCAACCTGGGCTTGCGCCACCAAGATACGGTCAAAGGGATCACGATGATGCAGCGGCAACCGTTCAAGCGCCAGGGTGTGGAGCACAGACACCGGTAATTCCTGAAACCCACTGTCCGCGATCTTCGCCGCGAGTTCGTTGGGATCCGCGGCAAGCTTGTTGAGTTGGATCTTAATGACGATTTCCCACAGGGACGCGGCACTGATATAGACCACGGGCGTGGTCTCGATCTGGTGATAGATGGTTTTCGAGAGTCGTGGAGACTGAATCACAAACCACAAAAACACGTGCGTATCTAATAACAGGTTCATGGCCCAGCCTCGAATGCAGCCATCATGTCCGGTGGTAACGGCGCATCAAAATCGTCAGAGATGGTCACGCGTCCTTTCAAAAGCCCTGAGCGGCGGCGTGGCAGCTTGGCCTCGAGCGGTCCCAGCTCGGCCACCGGCATTCCATCTTTGCAAATCGTAATGCGCTGCCCTTTTGCAACGGCGGCAAGGAGTTTGGAAAAATGGGTCTTGGCCTCATGGACATTCACCGATTTGGTGGCAACTTTCATACACCCCCCATATGGACTAAGATTAGTCTACTTCGGACTGGTGCGGGAGTCAATCCATTCGTTCCCGTGCACAGGAGGTCGCCCCCATGCGCCCATCATGATCCTTGAACATGAGGCACGCCTCGATATCCGGATTCCCGTCATGGAGGTAGTAGACTCGCACCTCTGCTCCTCGATTCTCCCTGAAGAGCCATCTCGACCATGAGTGGACTCAGACACCAACTCGCGCACCGACCTCTTTTCACCATCGTGTTGCGCCCCTCACCCACGCGGGGCGCAACAGAATCTCCTCGTCTGTGATCACGCACGACTGCAGGCGTGAAACCGTCCGCGGTGGCGCAGCTGCCACGGGCGTGCCACACCCCCTGACGGGCGACGGGTATTGTCTCGGCACGGTCGAGTCGCATCGTGCGACACGACGGTGCCAGACTTCACCTGGCACGGCGTCTCGAGACGCGGTGCCTCCGCAGACATTTGTCCGCCGCTCTGCAGACCTTGGTGAGTTCCTCCCGGAACGCGGCCGGCACCAACACCGGAGTCCCTTCGCTTCTGTGGCAACCCCTACTTTTTCGGTATGGTTATAAAATCTGAACCTTCTCATAAGTGCTTGAGAGAGCAATGACTGAACAGTGGATCACTATTCGGAAAGCGTTGAGAGACGATTCACTGACTCGGCCACATCAGCAGGGGTGCTGAGCGTTAACTCATTGGTCACTGAATGATGGAGCGTCCAGGATTTCTCCCGTTGAAGGAAGCAGCTGCCTGGGCGGGCGTTTCTGCCCGTACGGTCAAGCGTTGGCTCGCTGATGGCTTACCGTGCTATCAAGCTGGCCATAGGACCAAGGTGCTTATTCGTCCGACGGATATTGACCAGTTTTTGACCAGGCGGCAGGTCACAAAAGTCGATATCGATGCTCTGGTTGAAAATACTCTACGAGAGATGCAAGAGGCGCGGCACAGGACGGATGTAGCCTAATACCCCATCATAGGTTTATCCTTTGCCTTTGCCCTTGTACTTCTTGAGAAGGTCACGAAGGGCTTCCTCCACTCTGGCATGTGGGCGCCGTTTTTGCTGAGTGGCCAGGATCTTCGTCTGCATCGCTCACCGAGAATCGATGCAGAGATTAAACTGCTCCTTGGATGAGGTATCCTATTCCATTGTTCACACCCTACTGGGCCCTGCTATGGGCGTCAATAGCGTTGTTGCAGTGCCATTAGATATTATGCCAGCATTATAGCATTACGCCGCATGTGGATGGATGACTGAGAGCAGGACGATAGATGGTGACAACATGTCAACCAATCATGCTGTAGGCAGAACCGTCTAATCCAAGGAGGATGAATTGGGAGTCAAAGTTACACAACGAACTGGAAAGTCTGGCTGGTGGGTTTCCATCATCCACAATAACAGCCGTAAGAGGAAGCGGTTCTCTGACAAGAAAGTAGCCGTAGAGTTTGCCAAGAAGATTGAGGCAAAGATCAGATGGGCCGAGGTCAATGGCAGTCCTGTAGTCTTTTCACAACCCGAACAGAACATGCCAACCCTGAAAGGGTACATGGAGAATTGGCTCAGTGCCTACGTGGATAACAACTGCAAATTCTCAACAGCCTCAGGCTATCGGCAGGTTTGTAAGAAGCACCTCTACCCTGCCCTAGGCGCTCGCACCTTGGATCACGTGACCAGAAAGGATGTGAAAGACTTGGTCGCCACCTGGAACAGCCAGGGGCTCAAGAAGCGGACGATTTTGAATATCCTGACGCCGCTGCGAGAAATGTTCAACCATGCCATTGACGATGGCACCGTGACCGCCAATCCTGTGTCCAAAGTTGGGATGATCGTGAAGGGATGTAAGGCCTCAAGCGCCCATATCGAACCGCTGACCGCAATCGAGGTCAAGGCGTTACTTGCCACCACTAAGGAGCGGTATTCGTTTCTCTATCCGCTCTTCCTTTGTGCCGTACGGACAGGCATGAGAGAGGGAGAATTGATCGGCCTCCAATGGGAAGACATTGACTTCCTGGGATCCTTCATTGAAGTCCGGCATAATGTTGTCCGGCGGCAAGAGACATCCACCAAAACCAACCGGATTCGGCGCGTAGATCTCTCTCCCCAGTTACAAGCCGAGTTGCTCAAGTTGAAAGAAAATCTTCAGCTTGAAAGCTCGATGACGGGATACGCGTTCCCGAAATGGGTCTTCTTGACGCCACATGGCAACCGTATGACGAATGAGGTCCTCAGGAAAGGCTTCTACGCCTGTCTCGAAGCGGCTGGGCTGCGGCGGGTACGATTCCATGACCTGCGGCACACCTTCGCCAGCCTGTTGATTCAACAGAATGCGAACGTAAAATATATCCAACAACAACTCGGTCACAGTAGCATCAACATCACGTTGGATGTATACTCGCATCTCTTTGAGGGAGACCATCGGCACCAGGTCCAGCGTCTGGACGATGAGCTATTGGAGACAAGTCCGAGGAGGTTAACTAACCCAGAAAACGCGCCCCAGCCGGACCCTCACCGAGAAGGGGCTCAGACGCCTACCAACGAAACAATTGAATTTAAAGCGAATATCAGACACGGAGGGGTGACGGAGCGGCCGAACGTGCCGGTCTTGAAAACCGGAGATGGGGTAACCCATCCGCGAGTTCAAATCTCGCCCCCTCCGCCATATTTCTGTAGGACCTTCGCTCACAAGACCCTCTGGTGTCACCGCTTGAAGAAGGGCCGGCTGCAGAAGGGAAGTAGGTAGATAACCACAATGGCCCAGGCCGTGACTTATAAGGGATTCACGATTCAACCTGCGCCTCGACAACTCGTGGATACCGGCCAATGGGAATTGAACGTCTTCATCTCATGGGCCACTGAGGACGATGAAGACAGTCGTCATTTCGTGAAGACCGGCCGATATGCGACCGAGGATGAAGCCACGGCTCAGTGCGTAGCCTATGGCCGACAGATCGTGGATGGCCAGGTTCCCGGCTCATCGGTTGGTTAATCCCACCAACCATCCGAACAGTCAGCGCTCACGGAGGCGTGTCATGCGACTCGCTCTGGCTCTGCTCCTCACCCTGTTGAGCGCCTGTGCCGATCTCAAGCTCGACCAGACTTCTGACCGAACCGGCAGCCTATCAGATCAGGAACGTGAGGCCCTGCAGCGGCAGGCTCGTGAAGGCGCGCAACGGTCTCGCGAACAGTACATCGCGACCACCAGGCCCGCCCTTCAACGGAAGTTTCGACGGGAATACCCCACGATGAATGAAGCGGACCTTGAACTCCTGGTCAATGATGCGTTGGAGCAGGGATTGCGTCCGGAGGTTGGACACCGACCGGATGGTCCGATCAGGCAGCCCCAAATGGATTGCATGTCTTCCCCATGGAGGAATTCTGTTTTTTCGAATTGCTATTAACGAACATTGTGCGCAAGAACTTACTTGATGTAGACCATGTAGGGACAGAATAGAACAGCCACGGAGTGGACGTCATCGGAGTTCGTAACAGCGTACAAACGATGGAGGAATCCATGGACAGTGGGAAATACGGGATCGATCCGATGAAAACTCAGGCCATACGGCACTGCCTGGAAAAGCAATTTGCAGACGTAACGTTCAGTCAGAATATCAGGCCGACGTTCGTCTTTCACAACAACGTCGCGAAACAATCTTGGCACTTGGTCTTTAACGAGCAGTTTTTAGCCGACCACATGTCCGTCGAGGAGTTGAAGCATTTTGTCGAGAGCAAGGTGATCTCGAAGGTCCTCAAGAATCCAGGGAAGCGAATTCAGATTTCAAAGCTGGGAGACATCACCGTCGAGGAAAAAAATCCATCGTAGGTTTACAGCGGCTTGACTGAAATGCGCTTAGATCGACACGCGAGGCGCATGCTACCGGATGGCCACTATAACCGGCAGAACATCGACAGCCACACTGATTGGGAGATGCGAATGTTGGCACCACACCGTCAACCCACGAGGACATCATGGTCAACTATCCGCAGCGGATACCATTCCAACGGTTACTGGTTCGATTTGTCTCGACTTCCACGCCGATCGAACGGCATCTGCTGGCCGGCAAGCAGCTCACGGACACCGAACGTGATCTGATCTATAACACCGTACTCATCCTTCAAGCGGCGTTAGAAGTGTGGCAAAGAAAGCACAGCAGATCTCCGCGGAAAACACGTCGTCGTGATCATTAGTGTCATAACGCCGGCGGGAGCAACGGTTTGGCGCCGGGCGTTTCGAGTCCATCGTCCCATTCGATGCCGGCGCGCGATCGGTGACGATTACAGACGAGAAAACTTCCGATGTTCACATCGCACTCTTCCGGCTCGGAGAGGCTCGGATTGCCGTTCTGGCCTGGCTTAACGAGTTCGAGACGCAGGTCTTCCTGTTTCGGCAGACAGAAAGGATGGAACTGTTCAGGTATCCAAATGTGATGAAGTCGCTGACTAAGAAGGGCGCCTGTATCCACGGACCTTGGACCACTCGTCCTTTGCCATGCGGTACGGCACTGATGGAGGCTTCCGTACCACGAGACGCTTGAGAAGTAGGAACAGCGTGGTGATGGAAAAGGCTTGAAGGATTTTCATCATCATGGGCTTGACCTTCTGCATAACGATACCGGTTCCAAGCCCACATTGCAACGGTCTTGACTTGTCGACACACCGACCGCCGCTATTTCTGGATGCAATCCCGCAAACCACATCTGGACGGAGTGACTTACCAGCGCTTAGACGGCAAAGCTCGGCAACTCGGTTTTCCCATTTCAGACTTTCTGAAATCGACGCGTCGCCGCGAGTTGACACACGCCTTTCCACCAACGTAGGTTTTCCCTGCTGTTGACCTCGTACCGACTGAACCGGACACCCAAGCCATGGACTGGTCGTTACTCATCGGCCTTCTGACGTTCATCGTCTGCGCTGGAGCAGGAATATTCTTTTGGCGCGGATTCGTTGATCGACTCAGGAACGACTTTCGAGCTGAGCAGCCCGCTCTGCGCATCACCAACCTCTCAACCTTCCACGCCGGAGATGTCGTCACACTGACGCCTGATTTGGAGAACGTCGGGCAAGGAGTCGCATACGATTGTGTCCTGCAGCTCGCCGGATGGGAGGGCAGTTTTTCCGTCAAAGCCCTGTATCCTCATGGGCCTCGGTATCACAAACATTCGATCCCCATCGTGCTGGAGCCGACCGCCCCGATCCGCGTGAAACCTATCAGCCGATGCTATTTGAGGTTAGCCTGCCATGATCGTTGGGAGCAGCCGTACGAATATTGGTATCCGGTTACCCAAGTAGAAAATATAAACACTCGCCTGCATGACGTTCACATCAACCTCGTACAACCTGAACTGACTGAGCCAAACCCATCCCTCTGGAAAATATGGAAACTCCTTCGGAAGATTGCGGCACATGATTGACCGGACAAAACGGGCATCCATCCCGGACGTAGACGACGGTTCCGTAGGGATGGGATCACGCCGGATGGCCGGCCTTCACTGATTTGAACACCGAAGAATGATGCCGGGCATTCCCTGACCCCCTTGCATTCTGATTCCCCGAACCGTACCATTTTCTTATCCCTTCACTGGGACAGCCGTATGTCGTGAGGAGTCCGGCAAGACGTCGCCGCGCCGTTCGACTGAGAAGCAACGCACCATCAATGAATGAAGGAGAGCCCCGATGCCGCCTAATATTCAGATCGATCCCATCGTCAAGGTCACAAAGACCGATGAAGAATGGAAAAAGCAGCTGTCGGCTGCCGCCTATCGTGTCTTGCGGCACGAAGACACGGAAAGAGCGTTCGTCAATCCGCTGCATGAGAACCACCAATCAGGGATCTATCATTGCGCCGGTTGCGACCTGCCGCTCTTTTCGTCCGAGCACAAGTTCGACAGCCGCACCGGTTGGCCGAGCTTTTGGCAGCCGATCGATCCACGCGTGATCGAGACACGAACCGATTTCAAACTCTTCGCGCCCAGAACGGAAGTCCATTGCGCGCGATGCGAGGGGCACCAGGGCCACGTATTTAAGGATGGGCCGAAACCCACAGGTCTCCGGTACTGCATCAACGGCGTGGCCTTGAAATTTGTCGCCGGCTGATCGCGGATCGCCATTCCTTCTCAGTCAACGAACTTCAGTAGTGATACCCCGGCTCGCGCGCCTCGCGCCTGCGTCGACGCCCGGCGCGGCGAAGCCACGGGCCTCGCACGCCTCGCCGAGTTGGTGATGCGGGACTGAGCGGGCGAAGCGGGCTTCACACACTTCCAAGCGTCGCGACCTGCCTCGCGAAGCCGCTTCGGCAAGGCGGGGAACGCCACCGGCGGACTTTGTCAGCATCCTGATGGAGCACCCCCTGGCACTCATCGTTCTATTCACGGTACAATCCTCAATCACAGATCATCAAGGCAACGTTGCGATGTTCTCCCGCATACTACCGTACACATTTCTTGGCCTGGCTCCCGTGCTTCTTTCGTGCAGTGAGTCATCCAGCCTGTTCGGCTCAACAACATCCCCTTGTTCCTTAATGACCGTGGCGGACGTGGAACGGGTGCTTGGAGAACGGGTTCAGGAAGGGACTCTGGCTGATCCAACGACCTGTATCTTCCATACCCATCGTCATACGGGAAACACCGTTACCGTCCAGCTTGACGAAACACCCAGTGCTGACCGACGGACATGGTTCAATAAAGAGCGTCTGCGCCGTGACAGCCATCTGATTCCCGGCTTGGGCGACGGAGCGGTGAGAGTGGACTCTTCTCCGACCCTGTCCCGGCTGACCTTCATGCATAGAGATGCGTTTGTGACCGTAATCGTCTCCTCAACCCAACCAAAACAACTCGGCGAATCCGTCACTCAATTGAGCAGGACCGCCGCAAGCCGCTACGGAGCATCCTTGACCGCGACGCTCCCTCCCTCCGCCCAATCCTCGACACCAGGCCGCGGAACCCAGGCTGAGACCGTCGCTCCACTGGCCCCCGTGACGCTTACACGAACGCTTCCTGCCCATTCAGGCACCCCGGTCGGACCCAAAAAAGCCACCTCGTTTGATCCGAAAAGCCTGGTCGGAACGTGGCACGCACATCTCACGCAGGGAACGACCCAGCACGACATGCTTCTCATCATTCAGCCTAATCTCACGTGGTCGCTCTCATCGATGATGCAGGTTGATGGAGTGTTGAACGCGGAAGGAGGTCTGTGGTCGTTCGAGCGGGCAAACACGTTCAAGGGCCTCGGATGGAAAGGGACCTACCGCAAGACGACGCCGAATTCCTTCGCCAGCACCGGCAGTGTTCAGGCAGCCTGGACGAGACTCTCAATCGATCAAAAACCCGCGCGCATTCCAGTCGAACTGTGGACACTCCGACGCGATGCCACCAGCGTGCCGGTGTTTCAACTCAAGACGGTCGATTCCGATCTCGTCGGCCAATGGGAGGGATCCGGCACCTACGCCGGAGGTTCCGCCGCCTTCGTGTGGGTGATCAAATCCTCCGCTGCGACCGATTTGCTGATTGTCGATACGCTCCGTGGAACCGTGCAGACCAAAGATGGCATTCCACAACTCCAACCTGTCCAAAAGCGGCAACAACGCGTCAGCGTCATCGCATTCCATGACCGAGGATTTACCACGACCGATGGAAAGACCAACCTCCGATGGACCAACCTTCGTTCTGAACCGACTGAAGACCATCAGCTCTAGCCCACATTATTCATGAACGATTTTACCGCAACCGCCGATCGCCGCTGCGACCCGCTTGGCCGCGAGATTCGCGCGGCCAAGCGGGCAGGCTCGCCCTTCGTGACCTCTACATACTGTTTGAAGTATGCCTCGGCCCCCTCAGGGCTCCGTGTGCCCGTCTTACTTGACGTCCGGGCTGGTTTCGTCACGAATCGTCATGAATAATGTGGCTAGTGATTCAACTTTGATCGTTCCGAAAGGATTCTCTCATGGCGGACACAGAAATTCGGATCGGATTTGTCGGTGTGGGTCGGATGGGCGCCAACATGGCCAGACGTTTGAAAGATGGGGGGTACCGCGTCACGGCGGTTCAAGACCGTTACGCCGAAGCGTCGGACTCCTTGGCACGAGAACTCAACACGGAAGTGGCCGCATCACCGGCGCGCGTGGCTGAAGTATCCGATATCGTCATCACTGTCGTATCGGATGACGCGGCCATGCGGGACATTTATGCTGAACAGGACCCAACCAGTTTGATGGCTCACGCGAAAGATCGGCTGTTCATCAACTGCGCAACCCTCTCACCGGCACTTCACATCGAGATCGAACAGGCGGTTGAACGGCGTGGTGGCGCCACCCTCGAAGCCTGCATGGCGAGCAGTATAACCCAAGCGCGGCAGGGTACCCTGTATCTCATGTGTGGGGGCAAGCAGGACGTGTTCGACCGGGCTCGCTCGGTGCTGGACACCCTCGGCACGACGGTACGGTATATCGGCCCGGCCGGAAAGGCGGCAACAGTCAAAACACTCGTGAATATGGTGATGAACAGCAATACGGCCGCGTTGGCCGAAGGGTTAGGACTGGGGAAGTCGCTGGGAATCGATCTGACGCTCCTGCGCGAGGTGTTCAGCCAGACCGGGGCTGCCTCGCGAGTATTGGAAACGGACGGAGAAGATATGCAACTCCGCGCACACGACTGCTATTTTTCCGCAGCCCACGCCGCGAAAGATTCAGCCATCGCGCTCGGCTTGGCCCAAAGAGTCGGCCTCTCGCTCCCGATCGCACAGGCGACGCTGAGTCAATATCGACGATTGATAGAATTGGGCAAAGGTGACTTGGATAAGTCTGCGATTGCCGAATTGACGTTCCCTGATCGCCTTGATTGACCAGTGAGCCGGGCTCACCGCATGAACCTCGCTGTGCAAGAAAGAAAACGCTGTTCTCCAAACCCTACGCTACAGTTTCAAACTTATAACTAGTTGATAGTCTGAATGTTATGTCCTTTTCATGGAAAATCAGGCTATCTCATCGCCTTCTACAGCCTTCACGGGTGAAAAGGCTTGCACTCCATTCATTCATATAACAAGCTGATTTTATTATGCTCTTTTGCCCGCCTCGGTTGGTACGGATGATGCCACATTCCAGTATCACTCGCCATACAGACGGCCTTCAACGTGGGAGGCGTTATGACCTATATTGTAGGACTGTTATCGTTCGTACTGTTGTTTGTCCTCGGAGTCGGAGCTGCTTTCATCGTAACCAGTCTTTAATTGCGTGACTGGATAGAGGCAGTTCAAATCGATCAGAGACCGATCGGTGGGAGTATGCATCGCCAAGTTGTTACGAGAAGAACTGTTGAACCTGTTCCCGAGGGACACAACCGACGAGCAGATCGCCGTCGGGGGATACAAGGAGGGGAACTCCGTTTTGCCCTGTCGCATGCCACGCAGTTTCCCATCTCTGTGCGATGAGCTGGTTCTCCCCATCAATATCTTCAGCACAATGTTCTCCCGCCAAGTGCTTCAACACAAGCGGATCAGAAATATCTTGCCCTTCGGACCAAAAGGCTCGATACGTTCGTTGAACAAAGTCCATTCCGTTCCGTAAATCTTTTCGTAAGAGCGCAATCGCTTGTTCAATCGCTGGGAGAGTATTGGGCTTCCCAGGCGGCAATGCAATCGGCAACCCCGGGGCCAATCGCTGTACCATCGCGACTTCGTGCCGCAATTCCGCCCCCAACGAGCCCTCCCACGGTCTCATGGGGCGGGGCAACTGCGGCGCATGCTGCACTCCTCGCCACTCGCACCGGTCGATCAAACCCAAGTCATGCAACCGTTCGTGCAGCGCATAACAGAACGGACAATTAAAATCGCTATAGAGCAGAAATCGATCCGAGGCCGCATTGGAATTCATGACGCCACTGTACCGAAGTTGGCCGACAGAGTCTATCGCAAAGGACAAGAAATGGCGGGACCACGGAGGATCAGGAGTCGGCCTTGCGCGAGAGTTCTTGAAGATTCGTCCGGAGCGCGGTCAGCGTCACAGGCTTCGTCAGAATCCTATCCATCCCGGCCTGGCGACACTTCTGTGCTTCTTCATCGGAGGTGTGCCCGGTGAGAGCCATGATGGGCAAATGGCTCGGCGTCCCATCCTCGCGAAGACGAATCTCTCGGGTGGCCTCATAGCCATCCATATCAGGCATCTCACAATCCATCAACACGACGTCATAGGCGGTTCGAGTGATCGCCTCCAACGCTTCACGGCCCGTGCGGGCCACTTCGACCTGGCAACCAAGCTTCTGCAAAAACTTGCAGGCGACGACTTGATTGATTTCATTGTCGTCCGCGACCAAGACTCGCAACGGCCCCACCTGGTCTCCTGCACTCCGTTGAGCTGCCCCTGAGGACGACACTGTAACCTCTCGATGAATTGCCGGAAGGAGGTTGGTGGTATAGGCAAACGTGCTGCCTTGACCAAATACGCTGTTGACCGTGATGGTCCCTCCCATCAGTTCGACGAGCTGCCTGCAAATCATGAGACCGAGGCCCGTCCCTCCAAATCGTCTCGTGGTTGAAGTCTCGGCTTGGGCATACGCTTTAAATAAATTGGCTTGTTGTTCAGGAGTCATCCCGATGCCCGTATCTTGCACGCTCCACTGCAGAACCACCACATCGAATTCGTCCGTCGCATCTCGCGTTACAGAAGAGATGGCGATCGTGACTCCTCCTTGTTGTGTGAACTTGATCGCATTTCCCACAAGATTGAAGAGGATCTGTCTTAGCCTGACCGGATCGCCTCGGAACTCTTCCGGAACATCGGCGTCAATCTTCAGCGAAATCGTGAGGCCTTTGGGGGCCGCCAATCCTTCCGCCAACGTCGTCACATCACCGACCAATGCCCGCAGATTGACATTGGCCACCTCCAAGCTCATCTTGCCGGCCTCAATTTTTGAAAAATCGAGAATGTCGTTGACCAGCGTCAATAACGCTTCCGCGGAACGATGCATCGTCTCGATCAGCTCCCGCTGCTGATCAACCAACGATGTGTCCTTGAGAAGCTGCGTGCATCCCAGTACTCCGTTCATCGGAGTTCGAAGCTCATGGCTCATGGTGGCCAGAAAAATCCCCTTCGCCCGCGTCGACTCCTCAGCTACCTCTTTCGCCCGTCGCAACGCCACATCCGAGGTGATATCGAGCCCATATGCACGAACCAGTTCCAGCTCTTTCAGAGGGAAAAACGACCACGCGATAACCCGATCGGCAACGATATGCTCGACTCGAGCCGGCGAGGATTCCGTTGCAAGACATTCCTGGAGTATTCCTGACAGATTCGCAGGGAACATGGCCTCGATTCCGGATTCGAGCATCCCCCATTGCTCCATCACACTAAGCATGCCGGTGTTGGCATAGAGCACCGAACCCGCAGCGTCGAATTCCACGATAGGATTCGGCGCATCCTCGGCGAGCCGCGCGGCTCGTTGGATATCACGCTGAATCTCCATGGCATCGGTCAGATCACGAACCACGACCATGCCACCGACCGGCACTCCTTGTTGTGTTCTCGGCCAGAACGAGAGCGAGAGCTCAAACTGTGTCCCATCCTCTCGATTCCAAAAGTGGGAAGGGATCACGACAAGCTCGCCGGTCTTCACCATCCGAGTGAATGGGCACTGGGCCCCCTCACTCACACCAGAGGTGAAGCAATCAATAAGGTCGTGAAACCCCAGCCCGATCACGTCGCGTGTTAGCCCGACAAGTTGTTGGGCCACAGGATTCACAAATAGAATGCGATTGTCGCGATCCAAGAAAAAGATGGCATCCGGAACGGCTTCCAGAATCAGACGCGTATCCTCTCCCACCAGGACATGTGATTGCCGAGTCTTGGATCGGGAATCAGAGGTTGAAGCGTTAAAGTCAGACATGAGGCGCGTGTCCGGATTGTTCTCGTTCTCCAACCTATCGGTCGAACGGAGGTCCGTCTGTAGTATGGATGGGCACGATTCCTGAAGTACGGTATGGGATGGAGTCGGTTAAAACCCATTGATACACAGATCACGCCGCCGCTTAAGTTCCTCCTGAACAAACCGATAAGACTCTCGACGGGGCGTAGTGGATCATCCAACGGAGGTGTCTATGATATCCGCCATACACACCGCACTCTCAGGCCTGGCTGCCTTCGGCAAACAGATCGAGGTCGTTGCGCACAATGTCGCCAACGTCAATACCGACGGGTTTAAGAAATCCCAAACAGAGTTCGTCGAAATTCCTAGTAGTGGAGTTCTCCCTGTGGTTGCAAAAGATGACGCATCTGGTCCAACGGTTCTTCGCGACAGCGGTGGCAATCAAACCATGATCGAGCTCTCGAATGTCGATCTTGGCGAGGAAGCGGTGCAGCAGATCTTGGCGCAACGGAGCTTTGAAGCAAACCTCCAGACCTTACGGGCAGGAGATGCGTTACTCGGCAGTATCCTGGACATCAAGAAGTAGCAAGGGTTTGCCAATGGCTTCATTGGCATAGCATTCACGGTTGTCACTATGCTATGTCGAGCTCATGGCTTCTCCTCGTGTCTTGTTGTTGCTTCCTCCTTTGACTCAGCTCAACACCCCGTACCCATCGACTGCCTACCTGACTGGCTTTCTCGAGTCTCGCAACATCGCCGTCGAGCAAGCGGATCTCGGCATCGAAATGGTGCTGCGCCTCTTCAGCCCCGATGGACTACGGAGTATCTTCCGACAACTGCATGGCCAGGAACACTTCCTCCCCCAGGAAGCCATCACGATGATGCAGGCCGAACATTCCTATGTGGACATGATCGGACCGGTCATCGCCTTCTTGCAGGGTAAACTCCCCGACATCGCTTCACGCTTGATTCAACCCAGCGTGTTGCCTCAGGGTCCACGATTCCGAGGGCGCAAGAAATTTCCTCGCGTTGTGTCAGTGGACGATAGAGCCAAGCAATGGGCGACATTTTTCCTCGAAGATCTCGCCGATTTAGTACAGGCCACGATTACACCGCACTTCGCCTTGAGCCGCTATGCCGAGCAGGTCGGACGCAGCGCCTCATCGTTTGATCACATTGTCGCCGCCTTGGCTGAGCCATCGAGCCTGACCGATGAATGGCTTCTGGAGATATTCTGGGAACACGTCAATCGAGTGAACCCCTCGCTGATCGGTCTCTCCATACCGTTTCCGGGCAATCTCTACGGGGCATTTCTCATTGCAAAGGCGCTCAAGCAGCGCCGACCGGATTTACCGGTGGCCATCGGCGGCGGCTATGTGAACACCGAATTGCGCCGGGTTGCCGACCCTCGAGTGTTCGACTATGTCGACTTTGTTATGCTCGACAACGGTGAACGACCGCTCCTCTCGTTAATTGAGCATCTTTCCGGCTTGCGCCCTCGCCGATCGCTGCGCCGCACGATGTATCGCCACAACGATCGCGTGGTCTATGCCGATGATCCCTCCTCGAGTGACTTCGCCATGAGCGACATCGGTTGCCCGACCTATCGAGGTCTGGCCCTAGATCGTTACCTGACCATTTTGGACAGCACCAATCCCATGCATCGTCTCTGGTCGGAAGGCCATTGGAATAAACTGACCGTGGCGCATGGCTGCTACTGGAAGCAATGCACCTTCTGCGACGTGGGATTGAGCTATATCAGCCGCTATGAAATGACGCCGACCGAGCGGCTCATCCAGCAGATCGAGCAACTCATTGACGAGACGGGCCGGAGAGGGTTTCATTTCGTGGACGAGGCCGCTCCACCTTCGGCATTGAAGTCGCTGGCCCTTGCCCTGTTGGAGCGACGGATCAAGATTACCTGGTGGGGGAATATCCGTTTTGAGACTGCCTTCTCACCGGACCTATGCCGTCTTCTTTCCGCCTCCGGTTGTATCGCTGTGACAGCGGGACTTGAGGCGGCCTCAGACCGGCTATTGGACAATATGATGAAAGGCATTACCGTCGATCAGACCGCGCTGGTCGCCGCCCGTTTTAAGGACGCAGGCATCCTGATCCACGCCTATCTCATGTATGGGTGTCCATCGGAGACGATTCAGGAAACCGTCGATTCACTCGAACGTGTTCGTCAGCTTATCGCAGCAGACCTCCTTCAATCGGCCTTTTGGCATCGATTCACAGTCACTGCCCACAGCCCAGTGGGACTAGATCCCTCTGCCCATGGGTTGCGCATTCTGGGGCCTGAATTTCGAGGCTTCGCGGAGAATGACCTTCTGCATCATGATGACCGAGGGGAAACGCCGAGCTGGCTCGGGGAAGGGCTGCGACGATCGCTCCTGAACTACCTTGAACGACGAGGACTCAATCTCGATGTCCGTCAGTGGTTCGAGTATGAAGTCCCACGCCCTCACGTCTCTTCGTCATGGCTCAGCCGCTTGCTCAAGAAAGGGACGAGTGAGGACCATTCGGACTTAGAACGGCGTGTGGTCTGGCTGGGTGCGCCCGTGACTTATGAGCCGATCGGAAATAGATCAAGGCTCACTCTGACCAGTGGCCAAAAGAATCACGTCCTCACTCTCCCGAAGCCAGAGGCTCAATGGTTGATGCAATTAATTCGAGACGCTACTCCGCAGCAAACATGCCAGACCTATCCGCATATGCGGGAAGCCTGCCAACGGTTTTCCGGTAATGAGTCCACGTTCAACGCCTTCCTGACCACCCCTTCGTGGAAAAAAGTCCGAGACGCGGGGCTCGTGCTCGTGTAACTCTCTGAACTTTCCACTCACTGCTAGCAGCCAAACTTGACTCCGCTGTGCCGCGAGAACCTGTTCGATAAGGAGAACAAAAAGAAAGAGCCGGAATCCACAACATGGATTCCGGCTTTTCGTTGACCACGAACCTTTTACTTCACGCGAGCTGCTTAGTACTGGAGCTGCAAGGCGACGTGAAACGAATCGACCTTGTTGCCCGACGCCCCCGGCCCAAAAGTATTGACGAACCCCTTGGTTTCGATATCACCGTACCGCCCATACACCGACACGCGCGCATTGTGGCCGGAAATGATGTAGTTCAGGCCATACTCCCACTCCTGCCGCAAGGCGCTGTACAGCGGATCGATACTCGTGAAGCGCAAATAGGGTTGGAACCGTCCGATCCCCACCTCCTGCGGAATCAGATACAACCCGTACACGGTCCACGAGTGGCCATTGAAGATGCAGAACGCGCACCCAGGCGCAGGCGCCGCGAACGCCCCTACCCCATAATTGGCCCAGTACCGCTTAAATTCGGCGTTGAACGTGAACACGCCCATGTTGTTTGGGATCAGCTTTTCCACCAACAGGTCGACGGTCGCCCCGGTGAAATCCGACCGATTGCCGGTGACGAAATCCCCGGCGCCATCTTTTTGATGGATCACGTTGCCCGAAATCGCAAAAATATCGCCCGCCGTCCCATAATAGGTGCCGGAGGTGTAATACCCAGGGTTGTCTTCATCGTTCAACAGGTTCCATTGCAGACGCCCAGCGTACAGCAAACTGCCCGTGTTATTCGGTCCCCCGCGCGCCCCGGTGAACACGGAAGCCACGTACAACAGATGCGTCCCGAAGGGATGGATCTTCCCGAAGAAGACCGCGCCGTTGTCACGACCATAGAGCCCCGCCTGCCCGCCGGTGCCAGGCCCCGCGCCATTGGGGCCGCTGGGAAAGTTCCCGCTGAAATCGGCCGGGTTGAAGGGCGTGCGGAAGCCATCGAAGGTCGCATGGTAGAACGGCCCGTTCAACTCCCCCCGCTCGCTCGGCACCAAGGTGCGGCCCACCCAGAGGTTGACCCGCTCGTTGATCTCGAATTTCCCGATCGCGTCGAGCAATCCAATGTTGGAGTTCCCGCCGAACTGGGTCCCCCCGGCGCCGACGTTACAGTTGAAACAGTCCGTGTTGAAGGTGAACTTCACGTACTTGTGAATTTGCCCGTTGATGTAGATACGAGCGTTGTCGATTTTGAAGTCGTTGCTATAATGCCCGCCTGCGGCCCCTTCTTGGCTGTTGAAGCTGGAGCGGATGCCCATGCCGATCGAAATCCATTTGTCCTCGTCGGCCTTGATCGTGCCCCCCGCATAGGCACTCGGCAGCGTGGTTCCCATTCCAGCCACCAGCGCCGTCACGGCCCCAGCAACTAAAACC